>JAFBAP010000018.1 GCA_019247695.1 Verrucomicrobiota bacterium
GACGTTGGAGGAAATGAAGTTGTCGATCTGATTGGTCTGGTTGTTGACGTCGTAGTTGCTCGACAAGGCCGTGAACTTCACCTTCGAGTTGAGTTGCTTCGCCTTGGCCTCGGCCCCGTGGGCGATCTGCACAAAGAAGGGGTTGCCTAGGTCGCCTACCGTCACGGCAACGGCGTTAAACTTTTTGTTCTGGGCCGAAGCCGGAGGGGTCAGCGCCACTGCGGTAATGAGGCTCAGAGAAGCCGCGCATAACAACCGGAGTGAATGTCGGATCATGTTATTTATAGGGGGTAAGAGAAAAGCGCTGCCCTGTGCGGGTCTTCAGCCTGCACGGTCGCGCTCCACGTATAGAAACACGTCGCTCTTAGGACGCAACATTTGTTTTCAGGGCTGCTCAGCCAAGGCTTTCGTCCGTCGCGGGATCAAAGACGTGTATCGCTTCTTCCCCTAAACCGAGCCGGACCCGATCCCCCGGCGCGGGTTCAAAAAGGGGATCCACAAGCGCATTGAGCCGAAGCTTCTCGGTCACGGCGACCTGCACCAGCGTGTTGGAACCCTGTGGCTCCACCACGTCCACCGTACCTTCAATCACGTTCTCCGGCGAATTCTGGCCGGCGCGCAGAAGGTGCAGATGTTCCGGGCGGAAGCCAACCCAGACTTCTTTGAGATTTTGCCCGGCGACCGCATCCGCCAGCCTCGCCGGCAACGTCAGGTGAAGGTCTCCACCGATCCTGCGACCAGGCAGAACCTGGCCACGCACGAAGTTCATGGACGGGCTGCCGATAAACCCGGCCACGTAACGATTGGACGGCTTGGCGTACAGTTCTCGTGGTTTTCCGATCTGCTGAATTTTCCCCTCCAACATGACCACGATCCGGTCCCCCATGCTGAGCGCCTCGACCTGGTCGTGGGTAACGTAGAAGGTGGTGACGCCGAGGCGCCGCTGCAACCGGATGATCTCCGCGCGCATCTCGACCCGCAGCTTGGCGTCGATGTTCGATAGCGGTTCGTCCATCAGAAAGACGCGCGGTTCACGAACGATGGCCCGTCCGAGCGCCACCCGCTGGCGCTGGCCGCCGGACAATTCCTTCGGGCGGCGGTTGAGCAAATGTTCAATCCCCAGAATCCTGGCGGCATTGCGCACGTGAGCGTCGACCTGCGTCCTGGGCACCTTGCGCAAGCGCAAGCCGAACGCCATGTTTCCGTAGACGTTCATGTGCGGAAAAAGGGCATAGTTCTGGAACACCATCGCCACGTCGCGTTCTCGCGGGATCATACCGACGACGTTGCGGCCATCAATCCGGATAGAACCTTCGGTGATTGCTTCGAGCCCCGCGATCATCCGCATGGTGGTGGTCTTACCGCAACCGGAAGGCCCGACCAGGACAATAAATTCACCGTCCATCGTCGTAAGGTTGAACTGCTGTACGGCCAATACCTCGCCGTAGCGCTTGGAGACGTTTTCAAGTTGAACGGTAGCCATGTGATTGGACGCGTGGGAAACGGATCTGGGGGCGGCCTCTCGTCATCGAAGCGGTTCAGCCCTTGACGGCGCCGAATGAAAGGCCCCGTGCGAGGTAACGCTGGACGAAAAACGACAGAATCACCGGAGGCGCGATCGCGATGATCGTGTTAACCGCCGCGACGTTGAAATCCACCCCGCGAGTACTCCGGGAAGCCAGGATGAAGGCGGGGAGAGTTGAGGCGTGCTGGGAAGTGAGTGCGGATGCGAAGAGGGCCTCATTCCATGAAAACGCAAAAACGATGATGGCAGTAACGATCAATCCATCGAGAGAAAGCGGCAGGGCGACCATGTAGAAAATCTGCCAAAGGCTGGCCCCTTCGATCCGGGCAGCTTCTTCCACTTCCCGGCTGACATCCCGGAAGATGTCCCGCATGATGACCACGCAGAAGGCCAGGTTGAACGTCGAGTAAAGCAGGATCAGCCCGATCCAGGTATCGATCAGCCGCAGATCAACCAGTAGGATGTAGAACGGCACGAGCACAACGACGGGCGGCATCACCCTTTGCGAGAGGAACCAAAGCGCGATTTCCTTGCTCGGGACAGGAAACTCAAACCGGGCTAAACTGTACGCCGCCGGCGTTCCGAGTACCAGCACCAGAAGGGTGGTGCCGGCCGAGACGATAAAGCTGCTCAACAAACAGTTGAGGCATTGGGGATCGCCGAGCACCTCACGCCAGGAATCCAGGGTCGGCTGAAAGTTCACAAACGGCATAATGGCTCCGGCCGAAAAGGTCGCGGGCAAACTCTTGACGGAATTGATCACGGCCCAAATGAAAGGCGTTACTACCCAGATGACCGCCAGAACGGCGATGACGCACACGGCGATTTTACTGCGGCGGCTGGAATGGCTCCAAAGCAGGCTGTCCATGTTGGTTACGGTTAGTCGATGCGCTTCCGCATCTGGCGAAAGAAAAACGTGATGACGACCGAAGCCAGCACGAGATAGAGGACCCCCATGGCTGAGCCGTGGCCGAAGTCAAAGAATTGAATGGTCGTCAGGTAATCGCGAATGCTGAAGAGTTGGGTGCTCGTCCCCGGACCGCCGCTGGTGAGGGCGAACGGCAACCCGAACGATTTCAACCCTTCGATGAGTCGAAGCAGGATGGCAACGGTCAGCACCGGCCAGGCGAGCGGCAACCCTACGTACCAGAGCACCTCCCAATGGCTGGATGCCTCCAGCATGCTCGCCTCATAGATCTCGTTGGGGATCGCGCCGAGCGCGGCGAGGGACATGAGGAAGACAAAAGGCGTCCACTGCCACACATCCAGCAGAATCGCGGCGGCCAGGCCGCCACTGCCGGTCGACATCCAGTCGATGTGGATACCGACGAGACCAAGCAGGAAGCTGATCAAGCCGCCCTGGGAACTGAAAAGCGTCACGCCCAGGTAGCCGATGGCCACCTCCATGGTGAACAAGGGGGCGGTTAATACCGAGCGTACAAATCCTTTGGCCGGAAAGCCCACGGTGATGATCCAGGCCAGCAAAAAACCGATGCAAATCTCAAGGGGCACTGAAACCCCGACGTAGATGAGGGTGATTTCAAGGCTGTGCCAGAACTCGGCATCCCGCAGGAGTGAAGTGTAGTTCTCAAGGCCAACATAGCCGGTGATCCCCTGGCCAAGGACGTAATTGGCGACGCTGTAATGCAGTGCTGAGATGATCGGGAAAAAGGTGAAGGCAATGACCCAAAGGACGGCCGGCGCGAGCATTCCATATTTGAATGCCCGCTCGGAGCGCGCTTCGGCGCGGCTGGCGGGTTCCATACGGGGCGCCGGGGGCGGTTGGGTTGTCGCGACGGAGTTTTTGGTGGGCACGAGGTTTGCCGGTTCCCATTCAGTGGAAGGATCCGGGCGTACACGCCAGGATCAGAGGCGGCCGGCCGGCAAGATCAACCTCACCGCCATTCGACGGGAAGGCTCTCGTCCGGCCGGACCCTCAACGATTCAACGTTTAATCCATCGCTTCACGCCATGCCTTGGGCGCTGAATGACTCCTGATAGAGTTTCTTCTGCTTGTCGCGTCCGTAACGGTCCGTGATTTTCTCCCAGGCCTGGTACGTGTCGTCGAGCGCCGCCTTGGGGGTGGTCTGCCCGGCAAGCACTGCGGAGACCCGCACGTCCAGCTCGTGCCAGTACTCCGCGGCACCCGGGATCCGCAGGTATTCCTGCTGTTCCGGCAGCGCCAGATTATCGTAGTACCCCGTCAGATAGGTCGTCACGTCATCCGTGTTCCAGCCGTATTGCTTCCATTCCTCCAGGCTTCCTGTGCCGACCGGTGGGAGGTATTCGTATTTCATGCCGGGCTGCACCCCAGTCCAGCCATTGCAACAGTTGAAGAGCGCGTTCTTTTTGTTCGCCATGAATGCCAGGAAGTCGTAGGTAGCCTCCTTTTTCTTCGACAACCGGGAAATCACGCAGTGCCAGGTCCCGCCGTTGGTGTTTCCGACCAGGTTGTTATCCCCTTTCTGCCACTGTTTCGTGATCGGATTATAAACTTCATCGACGCCCGGGATAACGGTCGCGCCCACCTTGCCCTGCGTGAAGTTGGTCTTCGGATCCTGGGCGAAGGTAGGCAGATCGCCCCAGGTCGGTTCCATGACGGCGTTACCTGCGAGGAAAAGGTTCCAGCCCTGCCCAAGCGTCCAGCTGATGGCCTCCTTGGGACCGCACGGCAGGAATTTGACGTAATCTTCCAGCGCACGCACATGCCCCTCGGAGTTGATCAAGGGCTTCATGTCGTCCGGGTTGAAGAAAAAATACTTATTATCCTTTGAAATGACGTACGGCGCAGCCAGCGTCAGGAAGTGAAAGAACCCCTGTTCATTCACCTTTGCGTGCAAGGAAATGCCGTAACCGTTCTTACCGTCGCCGTTCCAGTCCCAACCGGTGAAGAAGGTGGCCACGTCGTGCATTTCCTTCATCGTCTTGGGCGGGTTCGGTAAGTCGTAGCCGAGCTTGGCTTTGAATTTTTCCTGGCACTCGGGTTTGGACAGGATGTCCTTACGATAATACAGGATCTGCGCATCACCGTCGAAAAGCGCGCCGTAGACCTTTCCCTGCCAGGTGTACAGGCGCTTCATCGCCGGGAGCCAATCATCCGGGTTCCAGTACGGGTATTTGGGGTCTTTAAGGAACGGCGCCAGCTCGACGATGTAGGGCTCCTTGCCATTAAAGAAGTCGCCGTAGAACCAGGCACCCGTCATGTATGCGTCGTAACGGCCCAACCCGGTCGTCAAATCGGCAAAGATCTGTTGGTGCAACGTGTCGATCGGCACCTCGGCCACGTTCACGTGGCCGCCGGTCTCTTCTTCCCAATGTTTGGTGTGATACTTGAGGCCGTCGCCAACGGTGGCCTTGAGCACCATGACTGAAATGGTGGTACCCTTGAAGGGCTTGGTTTTTAAAAACTCGATGCGCTCCTTGGTGATCGGCGCCTCGTAGGGCGCTTCGGGAGCGGAATCGACCAGGTTACCTTCAGCCGCAACCGCCATAGGCAGAATCCGGCCAAGCAGCGCGGTTGAGATGCCGAGCTTCGTCGCACGTTCGAGAAAAGATCGTCGACTGATGCGACCGCCAAGGTAGCCGGCGGTTAATTCACGGAATTCATCGGGATGGGCAGGCATAACAGGATTAGGGGGTTCCAGATTCCGCTTGGCCGGTCGAAGCGGATCTGCCTACGGGGCCGCGATCATGCGCGGCGCCAAGGATCAGGCTGAGCTTCGCCGTTGGAAGCGAAACCATCGTTAGGGGGGATTGCTGGCCGGGAGCCTACCATGGGCCGCCCCGCAGCGTCAAGGCGGGGAGGAAGGAGTGTCGGGCACACGGCGGCCACGGCGGGGTTAGCGGCCACAACGTAAGAGTTCACACGGCGAACACGGCGAGCCACGGCGGAAAGAAGAATGCCGCAGATGAGGGCTGCACGTTAGGCATGCCGGGGATTTGCGCCGTCTTTGCCCCGGGGCAAAGACGGCGCAATCCTTGCCAGGGCCCGAATTCGGGGACCGGATGATTCTGTCTTTCCGCCGTGTTCGCCGTGGCTCGCCGTGTTCGCCGTGTGAACTCTTACGTTGTGGCCGCCAACCCCGCTGTGCCCGCAGTGTTACCGGCTCAGTTGTCTCACGGAGATGATGTGAAATTCCCCGCCGGCCCCTTTCTCGACCAGGAACGATAACGTCCCGTCCCCTTCCTTGCTTCGGGACCCGTTTGAGACCAACCAGTGAAACGGTTGCAGGACCCGGTACCGGTTGGGTCCTGCGGAACCAGCGATCGTGCACCGGCCGTTCGGGATCCATTTACGTACCGGCCACTCCTGATGGTAACTCTCCGTGGAGCGCTGCACTTGATTGCGCGTCAAATGTCCCCGGCCATAAAACGATACCCGGTTGCCGAAAAAGTGCTCCTGTCGCGAAACGTCGTTATCCTGAACAGACCGGATATAACTCCAGACGAAGGACTGCAGCCGCGATGCATCAGGCGGCGCAGAACTTTGGGCGACGGGCGGCGGGACAGCGGTACGGGCCGCGGGCACTGGCACCGCGGTCGGGGCGGGTGCGGGGACCGGGGTGGGCGCCGGTCCCGGTTCGACCGTGGGCCCCCTGACAAAATCGAATTTTGCGATGACGTTCGATCCCGCCTGCCTGCCGACCTGCGTGAGTGCACCGGCAAAGGCATCGACGTTTTTGTCGGCGACGAACGCCGCCACCGCGCCGTCCAACGCTTGCCGGAACGCCGCCGGAGCCGCCGAACCATGGACGCAACTCGGAATGAGGTTGTCCCGGTCAAAATCCGCGCGTGCCCACCGCTGATACGAGTCGAGGGTCAATGGGTCGATATCAATCCGAGCCGGGATACCCCCGTTCAAGGCGCTGAACAGTTGCTGCGCGTCTTTACTTGCGATGCTCTTCAACCAGGCGATCCCTGCTTCTTTGTGAGGTGCGGCGCTGGCCAGGGCGAACGCATCGACCACCAGCAGGAACGACCCTTCAGTTCCGGGAAAACTGACCCAGCCGAAATCAACGCCCGGCTTCAGGTTCGCCCTGGCAAACTCGCCCTCGGCCCAGTCTCCCATCGAAAGAAAGCCGGCTTTTCCGTCCACCAGTTTCTTCAGAGCCCGATCCCAGCTCAGGGCCGCATGATCCGAATTCAGGTAAGCCTGCATCCTGGCAAAATACCGCATCGCCTGCTTCACCTCAGGGTCGTCCCAGCTCATCCGGCCGCCGAACAACTCGGTCCAACCGCGCGGTCCGATAACTCCAAGCAGGGTGTTCTCAAAAAGGTGAGCAGACGCCCAGATGCCGGAATCGCCCATGGCGAGGGCCGGGATTCCTGCCGCCTCCAGCTTATCACAGGCGGCAAAGAATTCATCGAAAGTCATCTGTTTCCCGACGGTGATACCGTGCTGCTCAAGCAGCCTTTTATTGTACCAAAGCACATTTCCCCGGTGGACTCCGGCCGGCACGGCATAGACCTTGCCGTCCCGGGTGATCAGGTCGAGGAGCGATTTCGGAAATACCCGATCCCATCCGCCACCGCGATAAAGATCGGTGACGGGCTCGCAGTAACCGGGTTCAACGTATTGGCCAAACAACTCCGAACCGGCGTGACTCTGCCACGCGTCCGGGGGATTGCCTGCAGCCAGGCGCCGTTCCAACACCGGCCGCGCAACTGACCCGCTGCCGCCGGCCACGGTATCGCTCATCACGACGATGCCGGGATATTGCCGTTCATAATTTTCAGTGAGCGCTTCGAGGGCTGAAGCCTCACTGCCGGAGGTCAGCCAGGAGAGAACCTCAAGTTTAGGACGCGCAAACTCGATGAACCGGCGAGTCCACGGGTTCTGCGGATTTTCCGGCGTGTAGAGGTAGAGGCGGCGGGAGAGGAGGTACTCCTGGGTGGCGATCGTAAACGGGGTGGGCGGGAGCGGGTCGGCGCCGGGTCCCGCCACTGCAACCGGTTTGCTGCCGCGCACGAAAGACATCCCTGCAAAACCGATTCCGTCCCGGTCAGCGGCGACGTCGTCTGAGAGCTTTGCCCCGCTTTCGTATCGCAACGCTGCTGAAGACAAAGGCTGGCCGCCCAGCACGACGGATTTAAAAGTATCGAACGTGCCCGAGTCGTCGTTCGGGGCGTAGAGATTGATCGGTCCGGATGGTCCGCCCACCTGCGACCAGTCATTGATTTTGCCGCTGAAGATGCCGGCGAGCTGCTGGGTCGTAAGGGCGCTGACCGGGTTATGCTTGTTTACCAGCACCGCGATCCCGTCCAAACCGAGCAGGTGTTCGCAGTCACGCGAAAACAGGTCACCCAACCCGGCGCCGGCGCATCGTTGCGCCTCGCCGGGTTGAACGCGGCGGGAAGACATGCCGATATCGCACGCACCGGCCGCCAGGTCTTCAAAAGCCGTTTTTGATCCGTGCGCCTGGATCTCAAAAATCAGCCGGTCAGGGGATTCGTTCGGCAGGCGCGCTTCAATGGTGGTTTCATTTTGTCGGGGTCCCGTCCGGCGCTGAACGGAAATCGCGCCCTCATGGTTGAGAAAGTCTTCGCAGATCGCCGCCGCGAGTTCCGCACCGATGGCGTTCGCGCCGTGGAGCCGCAACGCCACCTGTCGGGCCGGCGGGGCACCGGCAGGCGCGGGGAGCGCGGCCGGAGGTGAAGGGGCGGCAGCCGGAAGGGCCGCGGCCGGGGCCGGGGCGGCGGACCCGGTTCCGGCGGCCATGACGTCGTCGGCTATGGCCAGGGCCGCGACCGCCGCGATCAAGGGCGACGGGTAAAACAGAGGCAATGCTCCAGGCGCAGGCGATGCGCCTGCAATCACCCGAAGGTTCGCGAATCGCCAGACGGTTGTGGAATGCTCTCCGGAGTCGCCTGAGAACCCGACCATACCCCGATCCGGGGGCGGCAGGCCGTTAAACGTCGCCTCCCGCTGATCGTTGATATAGAGGGTAGCCTGCTGACCGGCGGTAACGACGCGGACGCTATTGACCTGACCGAAGCCTTTATTGATCGCCTCACTCGGGGTCCAGTCGAGTTGATCCAACCGTTTCGAATCAACATACCGGTTGACTTTGTAGTAGCCTATTGAATTGATACAAAAACAATAAAAGTTATCGGAATCAGCCGCCCAGAAAATCAGGCCGCCAGCCACGGTTGGATCCCCGGCGGTCATGGTAATGTCGACGGTGATTTCTGAGTCGCCGAATCGTTGCGACTGATTCAAAATGGTTTGAGAGGTATTCGGCGCAGGTTTGAGAACAAGTCTACCATCCTCAACGCTGACGGCGTCCCTCAGGGGTCCCCAACCCGGATCCAGGCTGGCAAAGCCATCCTCATATAAAAGTTCACCTGCAATCAGCAGCGATCCGGCGGCCAGCCACAGAAAGGTGACGACTGCGCAAACCCGGAACGATTGATACTGTCGATTCATTAATTATCATTCGCGGTTCCTGTGATCGCCGATCATCCGAATCGGCCGGTGGGACCCGTATGGTAACTATGCAGCGGCACCGGCGATCACCGACGCCAATTTAACCGTTTTCAGGTTAATCCGAAAGCGCTGCTTTACGGTTAGGACGACGCTCCTAACCGAATTCCTTATCTGCGTTGTCTGCGCGTTCTGCGGATCAGCGGGGAGGTTACCGGCCCACTTCCTCCCAGTTCCGCGAACTTGCCGACCGGAGGACTGCATCGATGACAAACTCCGTGTGCAGCGCATCGTCAAAGGACGGTGCGACCGGCTCTTTGCCATCGAGCGAGCCAAGAAAATCCGCCAATTGATGGATGAAGGAATGCTCATACCCGATGGCCAGGCCGGGCACCCACCAATGCTCCATGTACGGATGCTGGCCGTCGGTCACATGGATTGACCGCCAGCCGCGCAGCGTGCCCTCGTCTTTGTGGTCAAACCATTGCAACCGGTGCAGGTCGTGCAGGTCCCACGCCAAAGACCCGTGTTCCCCATTAATCTCGAAAGTGTAGAGGGCTTTGTGGCCGCGAGCGTAACGGGTAGCTTCAAACGTGGCCAGTGACCCGTTCCGGAACCGGGCCAGAAACGCGCTCGCGTCGTCGATGCCGACCTTCTCGATTTTGCCGGTAACGTTGTGGTACCGTTCCTTCACGAAGGTCTCGGTCATTCCGGAGACGCTCTCCATTTCGCCGTTAAGCCAGAGGGCCGTGTCGATGCAATGCGCCAGCAGGTCTCCCGTCACCCCGCTTCCGGCCGCTTCCGCATCCAACCGCCAGAGCGCGGCGCCGCCTTGCGGAACGTCTTTCGAGATGGTCCAATCCTGGAGGAACTTCGCCCGGTAATGGTAGATGTTTCCGAGTTTACCCGCCTCGATGATTCGTTTGGCGAAAGTCACGGCCGGAATCCGGCGGTAGTTGTACCAGACCATCGTGCGGACGCCCGCCTTACGGGCGTGCTCCACCATGCGCGTCGCTTCGGCCAGGTTGCGGGCGAGCGGCTTTTCGCACAGCACCATCTTACCGGCATCCGCCGCCGCCATCGCGATCTCGGCGTGAGAATCGTTCGGGGTCACGATGTCGACGAGGTCAATTTCCGGATTGTCGACCGCCTTGCGCCAGTCGGCTTCAAACCTCTCGTAGCCCCATTTATGAGCGAACCGGCTCACCTTTTCTTCATTCCGGCCCACGACCGTGTCGAGCACCGGCCGGTAAGGTAAATCGAAAAACTGGTTTACGGAGAGGTAGGCGTTTGAATGCGCCCGGCCCATAAACCCATAACCGATCAAAGCCACACGCAACGGTTTCATGCTTGCAAGCTCCCGGTTAAGCGCTGGCTTGGCCTACCGCGACCCGGTCCGCGGCCGGCGCGTCCCCGGCGTCCCAGCCGTGGGCGGCCTGCACCGCCTGCATAACCCGGAGGACCGAGACCCAGGTTTCCGGCTTGAGCATCTCCGAATTCGGAAACATGCAACCGTCCCAGCAAATGTGCTCAAAGGCTTTCGTCAGCCTGCCGTTTTCGTCCCGGAGCCAGTGACCGGCATCCCGGGCGACGTCCAGTTTGCCGTTCGGGTCATCCGGCAGGCAATGCCGTCCCGTTTTGTCATGCGTTCCCGCCCCTTTGACCGTGGCATCATTTTGCGCGACGTGAAAGTCAACCGTCCACGGCCGGAGCGCGCGCGTCATCGTTCGCAAGGCATCTTCGAGCAGCGCTCGATCGTGCCAGTCGTAGCCGGGCGGGAGCAGGCGATCCTCCTCAGCATTGTACCCGAGGGTGTAGAGCAGCGTGTGGGCCATATCGGCCTGAAAACCGAGCCGGCCCGGACGATCCACCTGCTCAAGCAGCTGCACCGCGCTTTTCCAGCTATGAATGCCGCCCCAACAAATTTCGCCCTCGGCCGCTAACTTCTCGCCGTGACCGGCGGCAATCGCGCATGCTTCACGGAATGTCTCTACCAGTTTGCGGGTGGCATCGGGATCGGCCGCCCAGGTCGCCGGACCGGTGGCGGTATCGATGCGCACCACACCATACGGCCTGAGGCCGAGGGCACGCAGCTGCTGGCCAAACGCGCAGGTTTTTCTAACCTGAGTCAGGAATCGCTGCCGTTCCTCCGGGGACCCCATCGCGGAGCCGCCGCCCGTCGGTGGCCAGACGGGTGCGACCAACGAGCCTGCCATCAGCGATCGCTCGGCCAGCTTGTCCGCCAGTCTGGCGATGTCATCCCGGCCTGAGTCGATGCTGATGTGGGGGTCGGCCACAAACAGGTCAACGCCGTCAAAACGGCGGCCGTCAACCTCCGCTTGCGCGGTCAGATCGAGCATGGTGTCCAGATCGATAAAAGGCTCTGAGCCGGGTCCTTTGCCGACCAGGCCCGGCCACATGGCGTTGTGTAACTTAGGGAATTTCATTCTGGGGGTTATCTGATTTAGGTAAATTGAAATGCCCGGCTTCAGCCGCGGAGGTACGGCAGTTTCACGGGCAGGGAAAACATCCGCTCGTCAACCCCGGTCAGCCGGCCCGTTGCTTCAACTCGGGTGCGTCCGGGTTCACTTCGGGTCCGAAATAGCGCAGCACCACCAGGTCTTCAGCTTCGCTCGTGTTCTCAAACACCACGCCGTCTCTTGCCGCAGGTTCCGAGCAGAAAACCTCGTCTTCAGTCAGTTCGCCGAACCGGATCAGTTTCGGAGAGTTCAACGTCAGCCCGTTCATTCGGCCCCGTCCCTGAACGACGGTAAGCCCATAGGCCCCGTTGTCCCGGACGGTGCATTTTACGCCCGGTTCTACGGTAAGCTCCTTCGCCGAGAACGGCTGTTCGCCGTTGATCTTGCCATACACAATCCAACGATCCACGTGCCCTTCCCGTTCCGTATCGGCGACCGGAACCGGTTCAAGGAAATGGTTCTCTTTAAAATAGGGATCAACGTTCGCCTCCCAGTCGAGCTCGCTGACGATGAAATCGAGGTCAAAATGCCTGTCCGGCGGGATATCCTTCACCAGAAGCGCACGAGAGACCTCGCGCCCCTCGACCAGCGATTGCCACATTGAAAAAACGTCGGATCCCCACTGAGGCTCGTACGTGCAGAGCGATCCCGGTGCGTGCAGCAGGCCCGGGCCGATCAACCAGCCGGTCCCGGGCTTGAGGCGGTAAGCTTTGGATAAGTCCAGAATGCCGTTATCGCCCCGGTTCCAGTTTTCGAGGCAACGCCTGACCTGCTCTTTCGTCGTGCCCGGTTCAAGCCCCATAAAGGTATAGGGAAAATTATTGCCGACCGTGTTGTGTTGCGGAGGAAAATAGTAGCTTTCCGGCTTGCCTTCCTGGCCCACCAGCCTGGCGTGTTCGTTGGACTGGTGCATGTGGTGCGGAATCGGGCCCATGTTGTCGAAGAATTTGGAGTAAACCGGCCATTTCCGGTACCTGGACCAGATCGATTCGCCGACGAGCGCGGCACCCAGTTCGTCCACGGCTTGCGCCAGGGTAAACCGCTTGTCTTCAAAAACCACGTAACTTAACCCTTCGTCCGGGGTGCGGTTTTCGTTAGCCGCAGGCGTGGTGCTGGCGAACCAGCGTTCATCAATCCCGCCCCGGTCCAGCCCGTAGGCATACAGGTCGTCCGGATGCAGTTTCAAACGGCGTCCGGGTTGAACGAAAACCCGGGGGACCCAGCAGGGGGCCAGGCGCAATAGACCGCCGCTTTGGGCCAGTGCCGCTTCGGCCAGGCTTTTTACGCGGGTGTCGGTCGTCGAGAGGGCAGTAATAGTTCTCATGGGGGAACAATCGGTACGGATTACAGATCAAAAGTTGTCGGTTCGATTTAATCCGCCGCCGGTTAAAGAAACCTCTTTCCGATTGAATGTAAACCATCCGTGCAACCGGCACTCGGCAAGGGTCGAGCCCCTGCCCTACCTTCCCCAGATCTGTTCGGCAATTTGCAGGGCAGCCTCATAGGTGTGGTGTTCTCCGCCCCGCGAGAGTTCTTCGCGGACCACGGCTTCCAACGAAATATCTCCCGCCGGCCAGAGCTGCCTGACCTCGGGATGATCCGACAGCGAACTCGTCAGAAAATCACCGTTCCACGCCAACTCAAGATAGGAGTTTGCGGCGTGAACCTGTATCCGGCTCACCCAGGGCCCCGGAAGCGCCGACAACTCGACCTCGATGTTCCCGGCTCGTTCCGGCGTCGTGAACGTGTACCGGTCGTCCGAGCGCTCGCGAAGGCTCCAGCCCAGTTGCCGGGCCAGCCACGCCATCAACAGGATGGCGGTCGTCCAGTACTCGGGGTCGTACGTAATCGTAAGCTTCTCGACGTGGCTGATTTTTTCCCAGGCCCACGGGTGATCGAAGCTCTGGGCCAACGCTACCCGCAAGTAAAAGAGCCGGCGCCAGTTCAGATCACAGAAGACCAGGCGCGAACGGCGCGCTCGGGTGGCGTGGCGCAACGTCTGCATCTGCGTCGACGGTTCGCGCCAACTCTGGCTATCAAAAAACAGGCGGTCAACCCAGCTCCAGAGTTGGGACGACGCCCGTTCCGGAAACTGGCCCTGCCACCAGAGGTAGAGCGGCAGATCCGAATCAAGGTTCGAAAACACAATGCTCTGGATCGTCGCGTGGTCGACGCCTTCAAGCAGGAAGGCAATCTGCTCGGAGCAAACCTGCTTCGACCCGGCCCGGCTGATGTGGCAATGGGCACTGATCCACGCCTGCACCCGCCGGTGAGACGAGGCAGGGTTGGCGGCGAGCAGAATCACGCGGCAGGCGTTCTCCTGGGTAACGCTGGACATCAATCGCGAATTAAAACTGAGGGCGTCCGGTGCCTCGCTGTAAACCGCGAAGTTAACGAGTGAAGCCTTCGTCAGCACTTCGCCCTCCTGTTCAAAGAGTTGTTTCAGGCCGCGGTTTATGCGGGCGATGTCCACCGGTACTCCACGCGCGAGGTCTTCAACGGTAGGCATAAAAGCGTTCGGAGTTCGGGGTTCGGGGTTCGGGGTTCGGCAGGGCAAAAAATGCCACAAATGCCACAAGCGGAAAAATGCCACAAATGACGGAGCCCGTGGCGGCCGTCCGGTGTCGAGGGTCCGGTAAGAGGGTTGGCGCTACTTCCTCTTCATTTGTGGCACTCGTGGCATTTTTCCGCTTGTGGCATTCTTAAGTCAGAGCCTCCGCCAGGCGTGGCCGTCAGCCTCGATCAATTGGTCGGCTTCCATCGGGCCCCAGCTGCCCGCCGAGTAAAATGCCAGGGGCGGCTGTTTCTCTTTCTGGCCATGCCAGGCCTCTTCGATGTCATCGATGAAGCGCCATGCCTCCTCCACTTCGTCACGCCGGGCGAAAAGCGTGGCATCGCCCAGCATGGCATCGAGCAGGAGGCGTTCGTAAGCTTCCGGGCTGGCCTTTCCGAAGGAGGTACCGTAGCTGAAGTCCATCTTGACCGGTTGGATGCGGACGCTGGCGCCCGGCACTTTGCTCTGCATCCGCAGCGAGACGCCCTCATCGGGCTGAATCCGGATCACCAGGACGTTTTGGCTGCCGTCCCGGAGGCCTTCCTGGTCCCGGTTGAACAAGACGGCCGGTGCATTCTTAAAATGAACGCCGATTTCGGTGGCGCCCTTCGGCAGCCGTTTACCGACGCGCACGTAGAATGGCACGTCCGCCCACCGCCAGTTGTCGACCAGGATGCGCAGCGCAACGTAGGTTTCGGTTTGCGACTCGGGCTTCACGTTTTTTTCCTCGCGGTAGCCCACCACCGGCTGGCCGTTGATCGAACCGGCTGAGTACTGGCCCCGTATCACGTGTTGACCCACGTCGGCGCCGCGGATCCGGCGAAGGGAGCGCAGCACCTTTACTTTTTCATCGCGAACCGCATCCGCGCTCAGGTCCGTCGGCGGTTCCATCGCGATCAGGCAGAGCAGCTGGAGCAAATGGTTTTGCACCATGTCCCGCAGGGCTCCGGCCCCTTCGTAATACCCGGCTCGATTCTCCACGCCGAGCTGTTCGCCCGCGGTGATCTGCACGTGGTCGATGTAACGATGGTTCCAGAGGTGCTCGAAAAGCGCGTTGGCGAACCGCAACACCATGATATTCTGGGCGGTTTCCTTGCCCAGGTAGTGGTCGATGCGAAACGTCGCCGCCTCATCGAACGAACTATGGACCACCGCGTTGAGGTGCTGGGCGGTGGCCAGATCCGTGCCGAACGGTTTTTCGACGATGACGCGCGCCCAGCTGCCTTCGCGTGTCTCGTTTAAACCGGCTTCGCGCAGCCGGGTCAGGATGGGCTCGAACTGATCCGGTCCCGCCGAAAGGTAAAAAAGCCGGTTGCCGCGAGTCCCGCGATCGCGGTCGATCTGATCGAGGCGTTGCCGCAGGCTCCGATAACCTTCAGCGTCGTTGAACTCGCTGCGGTGATAAAAGATGGCGTTCTGAAAATTTTTCCAGAGCTCATCGTTGATGCTCCGGCGGGAATACTTCCGGGCCGCCTCCTCCAGTTCCGCCCGGAACGTCTCATCCGATTTTTCACGCCGGGCAAACCCGATCACCGCGAATCCGGACGAAAGGTCCCCTCCGGCGGCGAGGTTATAAAGCGCAGGTACCAGTTTACGGTGGGTAAGATCCCCAGTCGCCCCGAAAATAACGACGGAACACGGCGCGGGTGTCGCCCGGCTGACAAGTCCTTCACGAAGCGGATTCGAATGCAAGCTATCGGTCATGATCAATTCCTCACTTCCCTAATGCAGTGGATCGCAACGAAGATGGCACGAGGTTTCGTGCAAGGATAGCGGGAACAACGGCAGTTTTAACGATTTTGCGAAAGTCGCGCGCATTCGACACTCCCGTTTAAAAAATGTTTAAAATTTTTTAAGATTTTCTCTCGACAGGGATTTGCCGGTTCCGTTAGACCTTTTCTCGCCCTTCATTTAACCAAAAATCCCCCGATCAAGGAGTAGAAAATAAAATGATGCGATTTCCGGAGTCCATACCGGGATTACAACGCCTGACCTTACCTACGTTGGCAGCGAGTCTCTCGCTGTTAACCCCTGGGGCGCTTTTCGCACAGAGCGCCGACCAGAGCCAACTCGACGCGCTCAAGTCTCAGATGCAGCAGATGCAGAGGCAGTACGAGCAGCGCATCGATGCCATGGAGTCGCAGATGAAAACCCTGGAGAGCAAAGCCGACCAGGGTTCGATTCTTAACACCCGCGTTCTGACCGATTCGAACGGTACCGAATGGGGCGGCAAGGAAGGTAAAGGGGGCCCGGTCCTCGACGAATCCTTCCTGAAGAGCCTGACCCGCAACTTTACCTTCTCGGCGTACGTTCGCGCCGGGGTGCAGTTCAACGGTAACGGCGGCGGCGGCAACTTCAACTTCGAACCGCCCGATAACGACGGTGGCCGTCCGCGTCTCGGCAACGAGAACGACACCTACATGGAATTGACGTGGGCGCAGGCGCACCTGCTCGGGGATAGCCCCGACGTGATGGACGTCTCCATGACGTTCACCCCGGCCATCCGGTACGTGCAGAATCGTGGCACGTTTATCGGCATGCGCGGGAGCGGGCCGACCACCCTGGCAGGCACCCCGGTGGCTGTCAACCGGGAAGACACCGGCAACGACTTCGATTTCGTTCTTCGCCAGGCTTACCTGGAGATGAAGAACGTCTTCAAAGGCGCGCCGGAAATCACCTTCTGGGGTGGCATCCGGTTCTACGATCGGTTCAACATCGACCCGAACGACTACTTCTACCTGGATCAGTCGGGTTACGGCGCCGGTGTTGAAAATATCGACGTCGGGATCGGCAAGATCTGGTTGGCCTACATCGGCGGCCTCGATAATGACCTGGAATCATTCCGCACGGGCAGCTTTTACAAGCACAACATCGACCTCCGCCTGAAGGACATCGACATCGGCTTCGGCAAGTTGATGCTGATCGCGCTCGGCAGCTATGAGAAAGGGACCACGTTTGACGAGACCTTCGACAACCAAGCGATTCTGCTCAACCCGGTCCACACCAATGACGCCTGGGGCGGCGGCGTTGGCGCCGTCTGGCAGTACGACTTCGGGAACAAGAGCTTCCTCCAGTTGTACGCCTTGTTCGGCTGGGGCGCGACGAACTTCGGCAGCTCCGGAACCAATATCGGCACCATCGAGACGGTTGCGGCCGACTTCCTGGCCCGGCATCCCGGCTACCCGGTCGGCGCCCTCATCAACACGGATCGCGCAATCGAGAAGGCGCACGATTTCAAGGCAGGCGGCCAGTTTATCTGGAATATTGCCTCGAACTTCTCGATGAGCTTCTGGGCCTTCTGGAACCAGGATACCTTGGGGTACGGACCTTTCGGCACGAACGCAGTCGGCACCGTGGTGCGGGCGGCGGCGAACCGCAACGAGTTCGAGGGAGGTATTCGCCCGATCTTCTGGGTGAGCGACAACTTCGCGATCCAAGGTCAGGCCTGGGGCAGTTACCAGGATAACAATCGCGGTTACTCAGGGACCAGTGCATTCGGCCGCAGTGGTTCGATGGGGGTGTTCACCATCGCGCCAACCCTCAAGCCGAAGGGCGGCTACTTCACCCGTCCGGAACTGCGCTTCTTTGCCACCTGGGCAATCTGGAGCAATTCTCTGAAAGGCACCACCACCCCGAGTCAGGAAGGCGGCAACTTCGGAGGAGCAATCCCGCCGTACAACGGCAACACCAACCAGGGCTGGCTGTTCGGTACCCAGGTTGAGTGGTTCTTCTAGACCGGCGGTTTTTTCCTGGCCTGGTCAGAACTGTGACGTCGCCCCGCCCGCTACCGGGCGGGGCGACTTTTTTTTTAGGTAACGGGTAACGGGTAAAGTTCGGAGTTCGGAGTTCGGAGCGGCATCATTGGGGGCAAGCTGCCGCTGTCAGGTCCAGTGTTTGGAATCCTTTTTCTGCGTGTTCTGCGGATGATTCGGTCTTCCCGCCGGGTGGGCCTGACCTTCCGGGGAGATCGGACCCGGTTCTACGATGCCTCCGAACTCCGAACCCCGAGCTCCGAACTCTTCCCCTTCCCGCCGTGGTCGCTGTGGCTCGCCGTGTCCGCCGTGTGAACTCTTACTACCTCGTCCCGGCGTACACGGCGGCGATTCCGCCGAATTTACCGATCCCGCCCACATTCGGGGTGTCGTTGACGAAATAGCCGGCCGGCCCGACAAATCGGCGGTCCCTCGAGTCGAACAGGATGATAAATTTCAGCAGGGCCACGGCCGGCTCGGTGGGATCCGAACCGTAATACGAGGTTGCTTGGGCCTTTCCTGCAATCATGCGTGCCATGGCCGGCGGGACGTCACTGGCTTGGAATGAGCCGACCTGCACCGCCACGAAGGGCGTTTGCATGAGCGACGCCCGCCCTTTGGCGTTCGGGTGTTGCAGGAATTTCCAAAAGCGCCGGTAGGCAAGATCGACTTCCGTGGGGTAAGGTTCTCCGGAAGCGAGGCTGTATTCGGTGGCCTTGATGGCCGGCGCGGGCGGTGTTTCGGCCCGGGCGAGCGTGGCGGCGTTGATGAACATGGACAAAACGCAGACGAGCGGTGAAAGCTTCATTTTCCGGTGCCGATATAGATTGCGTCGTAACCGCCGAATAACCCGGGCTGCCCTCTTCGCGGGGTGTCTATTGCCACGTACCCCTCGTTGCTCACGGGACGGCCGGTTTTGACGTCGAATACCATTACAAACTGGGCGGTAGTGGCGGAAAGATTGTAGGTTTCATGCGCGAGGCTGCCGGCGACGGCCCCGGTATTGACGAGGTGCTTCACCAGGGCAGCGACTTCCGTCGCCGGCACCGTGGTGGCCTCAACGGCGAGGTACTGGTAGGATTCCAAAGCTTTTCGGCGCTCCGGCGTCAGGCGGGCAAGGTAATGGTCGACTCGGGTCTGGGCAACGCTCGCTTCGGCAGGATAAGGTTCACCGACCGCTAAAGCATAATCGCGGTAATGGGAGAGAGTCGCTGACCGCGTGGATGAAGCGCAGCCGGAAAGCCCGGCCGCCGCCCCCGCGAGAAGCAAGGCGGCGAGCCCGGCGCAAGCCGATGGACCGAAGCTCGGCCGCCAGGACCGTTTTATCCCTATAAAATGCAGGCACGAAAAACGTTGGCTCATTGCACGCAACCGCGTTGGCTTTTAACGATTCTAAAGTGACCCGCGAAATACCGGTTGATCATTGGTATCCCCTGATACCGTCCCGCTTTTCATTGACTCGGGGAGTTGTGGCGCCGGTTGCGGGGTGCCACCCGACAGTGCCGAATCCGAAGCGCTCGGGATATCATCGGTCGCATTCGTCGAACAGCCGGCCATCAACGTACCGGCCCCGATCACGATAACCGCGGCGCGCAGGGTTTGTGCTAGCATGCTCAACTGTATTAATGGCGGCCCCCGAAATGGCAAGCCGGATACCCGAAATCACCTCCGGGATGACGGCATCTCCAGAGTTGCGGGTTCAACGCCCGCTGCCTGCTTGCGGCCGTGAAAAACTTGCTTCATCTGCAACCACTTTTGCTTTTCAAGGCTTCCGGCGGTTCATATTATAGAGTAAACGTCGTCTGCCCTTCCACGACCGAGGAAAGAACGCGTTTTACCCCCTTCCGGCCGGCACTCATGTTAAGGAAACTCTTATGCGCATTGTCTGTACTCGTTCTCGGTTGCGCACTGCCGGCCGTTGCCTGGACCAACGGGGAGCTCCTGGTCTGGGTCAACGGCGATAAAGGTTACAACGGCCTGGCCGAATTGGGTAAACGGTTTGAACAAGACCTGGGCATCAAGGTCACGGTCGAACACCCGGATCATCTCACCGACACATTTCAGAACGCCGCAGCAACCGGCAAGGGACCGGATATCCTGCTGTGGGCGCACGACCGGATTGGCGAATGGGCTGACTCCGGGCTCTTGAAACCGCTGGTTGTCCCCGACGATTACAAGGGCAACTTCATCCCTAAAGTTTGGGAGGCGGTCAGTCACAACCAACAGGTCTACGGTTATCCTCTGGCGCTGGAAGCCATTTCCCTGATTTACAATAAAAAGCACGTGACCGGGCCGCCGCCGACGCAACTGGCGGGTTTCGTGGGCTTCGCCAAGGAACTCAAAACCCGCGATCCCAACGTGATTCCGATCATGTGGGACTACAGCGCCCCATACTTCAGCTGGCCTTTTCTGGCCAGTGCCGGCGGTTACCCCTTCAAGAAGACGACCTCGGGTTACGACACGCAGGACGTTGGCATCGATACCCCGGGCACGGTCCGGGCGTTGACGGAGATCATCGAACTGATCAATGGAGGCATCCTGCCGAAAGGCACCTCCTATAGCGTCATGGAACAAAACATGAACAGCGGCGCGCTGGCCATGATGCTCAGCGGCCCATGGTCCTGGGCCAACCTGCGCAAAAACGGCATCGATTTCGGCCTCGCGCCGGTCCCCGGCGTCGACGGCAATCCAGGACGCCCGTTCATCGGGTTGTGGACGGCGATGATCAACCGCGCGACGCCGAACGGCGACCTGGCGGTGCAGTTCCTCGAAAAGTACGTCGTGACTGATGACGGGCTCAAGACGGTCAACGCCGACGTCCCGATCGGCGTGCCGGCGCTGCAAGCAACCTATACCGAACTTGCGGCCAAAGATCCGCTGGTCAAAATGACCTACGAGAATGTCCGGAACGGCGAAATTATGCCGAACATCCCGCAAATGGGTAAGTTCTGGAGTTCGATGGTGGCGGCGCTTGAGGTCGCCACAAACGGCCAAGCCTCCCCACAGGCCGCCCTGGCAGAGGCTAAGAAAAATATGGAAAAGTGAGCTCGACGACGCTCCCGGTGCGCCAGGTGCTGATGGCGCTGGTGCTTTTGCCAGCGCTCTACCTCGATTTCGCCGTCTACCAGGCCGGCAACGTCTGGATTGCGCTGGCCTTTCTCGTCGTCATCGCGTTCGGCGCCTACATTTATCTTCGCCCCGAAGCGTACCCGTTTCGATACCTTTTCCCGGGGTTTTTGGGCTTCGGGTTGTTCGTTATCTTTCCGTTGGTCTACACGGTTTGCATCGGGTTCATGAAGTACAGCTCGCAAAACCTGCTGCCGTACGATCGTGCCCTGGAGTTGCTGCAGCAGGAAACATTCCTGAGCGGCGACGTGAGCTATCACTACCGCCTTTTCGCCCAGGACAACGGAAAGTACATCCTGGTCCTGCAGGACATGAAGGATCCCGGCCGCCGCTTTGCCTCGGAGCCGATCGAACTGAAGGCGGGCCAGCAATCGGGGGCGTCGGACGCGATTACTCCGCTCAAACCGATCGACCCGAACACTCAGCCGCCCGGCAAGGCGCTCGAGATGGCGCAAGTTACCCGGGAAAAGCTTTTTATTCCGATGCGCGGCCGGCGGTTTTCGCTCCCGGACCGCACGCTCGTTTCCCTGGAAGGCCTGGCCAGGTTCGCAGCACGCCAGCGACTTTACGCGCTTAACCCGGACGGGACGCTGACGAACCGCAAAGACGGCAACGTCGTTCATGCCGACCCGCAGCAGGGTTACTTCGTCAATCAGAAAGGGGAAAAGGTCGGCGTCGGATTCCGAACCTTTACCGGGTTTGACAACTACACTCGTATCCTCAGCGACCCTCGAATCCAGGGACCGTTTCTTCGAATTTTCGTCTGGACCATTGCCTTTTCGATCTGTTCGGTCCTGGGCACATTCGCCACGGGGTTGCTGCTGGCCGTCGTCCTGGAATGGAAAGAGATCCGGCTGCGGAAGATCTACCGTACCCTTCTCATTCTGCCCTACGCGGTTCCGGCGGTCCTCTCGATCCTTATCTTTAAAGGTTTATTCAACCAGGAGTTCGGCGCCGTGAATGCGTTTTTGCGCGGCATGGTCCACTTTGCGCCGGAATGGGAAACCAATCCTTGGGGCGCCCGGGCCATGATTCTCCTGGTCAACGTCTGGCTCGGCTACCCTTACATGATGTTGATCTGCACCGGGATGCTGCAGTCGATCCCGTCAACGATCTACGAGGCGAGCGCCATTGACGGCAGCAACGCCATCGTTGACCTCTTCAAGATCACGCTACCCCTCATTTTGCCGCCGTTGTTCCCGATCCTCATCTCGAGCTTTGCGTTCAACTTCAATAACTTTAACCTCGTTTACCTTTTGACGGCCGGCGGCCCTAAAATGGTGGGAGGCGGTATCGCCGGTGAAACCGACCTCCTGGTCACCTACACGTTCAACCTGGCGTTCCGTGATTCGGGCACGAACTACGGCCTGGCGAGTGCGATCGCGACCATCCTGTTTATCATGGTCGGTGCGCTGGCCTGGATTAACCTCCGGATTGGAGGCCGGAATGTAAAAATGTAGCCGGTTACGATCGTACGCCACCTCGCTCCTAAGCTTTCGATGCGAACCTCGACCGTTAAGTTTCTCACCAATCCGATGTACGCGCCATCCGCATCGCACTCCCGTGCGATCTGGTTTTATAACGCAGACGTTTCAGGTCGCCCCTATGGCCTTGCCCAGCCTTAAAACCGAACCCGCCCGCGCATCTGCCGTTCAGGAACGATCACTCAGGCAGCCCCGGTTGTCGTCCGAGCAACGTCTGCTCATCCGCAAGACGCTCGCACACGCGTTTCTGCTCGGTTTTCTGGCCGTCGTCCTTGTGCCGTTCATCATGGTCGTATCGGCCTCGTTCCGGCAGGGTAACTTTGCGCCCAGCCAATTGTTTCCGGACAAAATCTCCCTGGACCATTGGAAGTACGTGCTGGGCATTCCGTACACGGAAATCGTTAATCCGGCGACGGGCGAGACCCGGGTCGTCAAGCCGGTAGTCCCCCCCCTGCTCTGGTTCTGGAACTCCATCAAGGTTTCATGCCTCTCTTCCACCGGGATTATTCTTTTGTCCGGAACGGCGGCGTACGGTTTTTCCCGATTTAAGTTCAAGTTTCGCACCCCGATTCTGAGTTCTCTGCTGATCCTGCAGATGTTCCCCATGGTGCTGGCGCTGGTGGCGTTTTATGTGATCCTCGATTTCACGGGCACCTACGTGAAATGGTTGGGACTGAATACCCAGGCCGGTCTGATCATGGTTTACCTCGGCGGGATCTCATCTTACATCTGGATGATCAAAGGATATTTCGACACCATCCCGGCCAGCATGGAGGAATCAGCCCGGATCGATGGGGCCAGCCCGCTCCAGACCTTTCTGCGCATCCTCCTGCCGGTCAGTATCCCGATCTTTGCGGTGGTGTTTATCCTGTCTTTCATCGGTTACATGTCCGAGTACCCGGTGGCGTCAGTGGTCCTGCAGACCGGCAATAATTGGACCCTTGCGGTCGGGGCGAACTCCTTTCTCTACGAACAGGAAAAATTATGGGGCCGTTTTGCCGCACTTGCGGTCTTGAGCGGCGTCCCAATTACAGTAGTATTCATGTTGTGCCAGCGATTCGTCATCGGAGGTCTTACCTCCGGCGGAATCAAAGAATAACCCCCGAACGATAAAGCCATGAGCGACGGTTCAGTAGAAATCAAGGATTTGGTAAAAACCTATGTCGACGACCGAGGTCGGCCGACTTTTACCGCGGTTAAAAAGATCAACCTCCACATCGACAACGGTGAGTTCATGGTGTTGGTGGGCCCATCCGGATGCGGCAAAACCACCACCTTGCGAATGGTGGCCGGGCTGGAGAAGATCACCAGCGGCACCATTTCGATCGGGGGTCGCGTGGTCAACGACCTCGAGCCGAAGGATCGCGGGATCGCGATGGTGTTCCAAAACTATGCGCTCTACCCGCACATGACGATCTTCAACAACATGGCGTTCGGGTTGCAGCTTGCGAAAAAGAAAAAGGATTTTATCACGGAAACCGTCAGCCGGACATCGAAAGCCTTGGGGCTGGACAAGATGCTGGAACGCAAACCGCAGGCGCTTTCCGGCGGCCAACGCCAGCGCGTGGCGCTCGGACGCGCCATTGTACGCAACCCGATTGTCTTCCTTTTCGACGAGCCTCTTTCCAATCTGGACGCCAAGATGCGCGTGCAGATGCGCTCCGAGATCTCGCGGCTGCACGGCCAGCTCGGTTCGACGATGATTTACGTCACGCACGACCAGGTCGAAGCCATGACCATGGGCGACCGGATCTGCGTCATGCGCGACGGTAACATCATGCAGGTCGCCGACCCGATCACCCTTTACCGCAAACCCGACAACGTCTTTGTCGCCGGCTTTATCGGGTCGCCGCCGATGAACCTGCTGCGCGGGAAGATCGAGCAGCGCGCTGACGGGCTTATCTTCGTGGAAACGGGCGAGAAAGCCGGGCTGACGATCCCGCTCAAACCGCCCGTGGCAGACCTGGCCTCGCGGTACGTCGGCAAAACCGTCATTTTCGGCGTACGTCCGGAACACATCACCGAAGAATGCACCGCCACGTGCGTCCCGGTCCAGTCCTCGGTCGACATCGCTGAACCGATGGGTTCGGAATCGCTGGTTTACCTGAAATCCGGTACGGGAAGCCTGATCGCCCGGATCCATGGGGAACACATCTACCATATGGGCCAGCCGATCACGGCAAACATCAACATGGATAAAGTGAGCTTATTCGATGCCGAAACCGAACAAGTGATTCGGTAATATGCGTCAGATCCTCGACTCTGAGCAGTATGTGCAGGTTCCGCCGATGATGCTGTCCGATCCTTTTTACCGCATCACTTATTTGATCAAAGAAGAGATTCGAAAGTACAAGTGGATCGAGGGTGAGAAAGGCCGCCACCTCACCTGGGAGGAGGCACGCAAAGAGTGGACTGAACTGCACCGCGCAAAGTACGAGCAATTTCTGATCGACACATTGCGGTTTCCGGAAGAATAAATAAAAGGGTCGACTAGATCCTGGAACTATGGGCAACCCGAAGTATTCGTGGTTGCCCTTTTCTTTTATATGACGTCCACGCCACTTTTTGACTGGTTAACCTCTCGCGCCGCCGGGGTGCTGCTGCATCCTACTTCTTTGCCGGGTCGCACCGGGATCGGTACCCTGGGCCGCGAAGCGCGCCGTTTTGTGGAATTCTTGGCGGAAAGCGGCTTCAAATACTGGCAGGTCTGCCCGCTTGGCCCTACGGGACACGGCGACTCGCCTTATCAATGTTTCTCGGCGTTTGCGGGCAACCCCTACCTCGTCGACCTGGAGTCGCTGGTCGACGAAGGATTGCTCGATGACGGGGATCTCGCGCCCCTCCGCAATCTTCCGGCGCAGCGCGTCGACTACGGGGCCCAGTGGGAGCATCGCTGGGGAATCCTGAAGCGGGCCTATTTCAATTTCACTTCCAAGGCATCAGCTAAAGAAAAGGCTGCTTTCCACGACTTCGTAAAGACCCACCGCTCCTGGCTCGACCCTTACGCCCGGTTTATCGCGATCAAAAACCATTTTGGGGGCCGTTCCTGGCTGGAGTGGCCACCCGAGTTCAGGCACCACGACTCGGCTAAAAAGTTGTTCCGCAAGGCGGATCTGGGCGAAGATTATGAGGCCCAAACGTTTTATCAATACCAGTTTTTCAAACAGTGGTACGCCCTGAAACAATACGCGAAGGGGCTCGACGTCCTGATCATGGGGGATATCCCCATCTTTGTCGCCCTCGACAGCGCGGACGTCTGGACTCACCCGGAACTGTTCCAGATGGATGCCGAGCTGAATCCCACAGCTCAAGCCGGTGTGCCCCCGGACTATTTTTCCGCCGACGGTCAGCTCTGGGGAAATCCGTTGTACGACTGGAAAAAGCACGAACAGAAAAAGTTCTCCTGGTGGCTGGCTCGAATGGAATCCAGCTTCGATCTGTACGACGTCGTCCGGATCGACCACTTCCGAGCCTTTGACGAGTATTGCAGGATCCCGGCATACGCCTTCAACGCGCGGGAGTTCCAGTGGGAGCCGGGTCCCGGACTTCACCTTTTCCAAGCGATTAAGGCCCAGTTTCCCGATGCCAAACTGGTCGCCGAAGACCTCGGCATGATCGGTGAGACCGTGCACAAACTGGTGCGCGACGTCGGGATCCCGGGCATGAAGATCCTGCAATTTGCATTCGAAGGTTTCCCCGACTACTTACCTCACAATACGATCCCTAACTGCGTGCTTTACCCCGGCACGCACGACAATGACACCGCCTGGGGATGGTGGGATAAGCAGCCCGAATCGGTGCGCGATTATCTCCGCCGTTACCTGCGGGTTGGGGGAAACGAGGTTCCCTGGGACATGATCCGGGCCGGCTTTGCCTCTGCCTCCCGGCTCTTTATCGTGCCCATGCAGGACCTGCTTAGCCTCGGCAGCGAAGCCCGCCTGAACGTCCCCGGCCAGCCCTCGGGCAATTGGACCTGGCGCTACACGGCTGGCCAGTTGGAACAACTCCGTCGCGACGGCAGCCTCTACCTGAAGGAACTCTCCAAATTATACGAACGGTAGCAAGGGGAGGCGTTCGGAGTTCGGCGTTCGGCGTTCGGAGGCGTCGTAGAATCGGGTCCGATCGCCCCCGAACGTCACACTCACACGGTGGGAAGACAGAATCATCCGCAGAACACGCAGAAGAACGCTGAAAAAGAATCCCAAACGCTGGACTTGACACCGGCAGGCGGTGCCCATGATGCCACTCCGAACTCCGAACTCCGAACTCCGAACTCCGAACTCCGAACTCCGAACTCCGAACTCCGAACTCCGAACTCCGAATTCCGAATCCCGCTACCGTGCAGCCTGGGTTGGCGTGGTCGGAGCGGCAG
>JAFBAP010000019.1 GCA_019247695.1 Verrucomicrobiota bacterium
CGAATCGTGACGGCGTCGTCGCAGGCCTCGCGGATTGCTTGCTCGAACTTATCGGGCGCCATGAAATTGTCGCCGATAACCGCGACTTCCATGACTCTGGTTTCAGGCGCCATTGATCGTCTCCCGAGCGGCCTGCATCCGGCGCCATACGCCCGGCAGGGCCGCGTACCCGTCCCGGTATACGGGGAATAAGGCCTCGTAGGCGCGCGCCAGCGCCGGATCGGGCCACTCCACTTCGCCCTTTACCGGCGCAATCCAGCGGGCCGTGCACGCCGCCATATCGGGATAAAGTCCGACGCTAACCGCCGCCATCATCGCCGCCCCCGCAGCAGCCGCTTCTTCGTGCGCAGCGGCACGGACGGGGCAATTCAGGCAGGCCGCAAGGATAACGCGCATCGATTTTGAGCGTGCCGCTCCACCCGTGATTCGCACCCCCGTCGGCAGACCGCCCATGGCGACGTAGCAGTCGCGCGCGGCCAGCCCCAGCCCTTCGTACACGCCCCTCGCCACCTCCGGCATACGCACGCCCTGGTCAATCCCGAACAGCCCGGCTCGGGCGAACGGGTCGATGAAAGGGCCCCGTTCGCCGGAAGAGGAAGTAAACGGGTGGAAGAGCACCGCCCCCGGTCGCGCCGCGGCGGCTGCCTCATCCAGCGCACGCAGGATGTCCCCGCCCTCGCGGACCGTACCCGCACCGGCAAGCCGCGCCGCGTCCTGAACCAAGCCGGCGAGCCAATCAAGGTTCGGCGTGGCCACCATGTGCGTTTGCATCTGCAGGGTGTGACCCGGGACCGGAAAGGGAATACAATAGCCGGTCATGCCTGGGTTAGGAACCACCCGTTCCGGCGCGGGGACCAGGCGCAAATGCAGGCCCGTCGTGCCGAGGATCGACACGCCCGCCTCCATCCCGCGTCCATACGCACCGGCGCCGAGGGCGGCGCAAGCCACGTCCACATAACCGAGCACGACCGGCAGCCCTGGGGCGAAGCCGGTGCGCGCGGCCGCCGCGACGGACAATCCGTGCCACTGGCGCGCACCGTCCACGATGGGCGGCAGTAACCGGCGCAGGTGCCTGAGACCGAGGGCCTCGAGCACTGGTTCGCGGTAGGTTCGGGTGCGGTAATCGCCGAACGAAAAGCTCGCCTCAGAGGGGTCCGTGGCCCGCATGCCGGTCAGTTTCAAGTAGAGCCAGTCCTTGCAATGAAAGGCGGTGGCCGCGCGTTCCAGCATCTCCGGGCGGTTGCGCTCGAGCCAGAGTAATTGGGCCGGCTGCTGGCAAGCCGCCAGCCCGCTGCCGGTAAATGCAAACGCAGCGCGTGCCGCCCCACCCTGCCGGAGGGCTTCGACCAACGGGGCCGCTCGCGCATCCAGCCAGAGCATGGCCGGGCCGACGGGTGCGCCATCCTCATCGACGAGCCAGGTGCCGTCGCCCTGACCGGTGATCGCAAGCGCGGCAACTTCCTGGCCGTCGAGCCGGCCGGCCAACTCGCCCAAGACCGCGCAAGCGTCTTCCCACGTCCGCGCCATGTCCTGTTCCGCCGTACCGTCCGAATCGGACGCGATCAGGTTGGGACGCGAGGCGTGCGCAACGACGTTACCGGCCGCGTCGAACGCGAGCCCTTTCACCACGGACGTCCCTGAGTCAAGCGCAACAAGGATTGGTCCACTCATGGCGGGTTACAAAACGGTTTTGGGGCGAAAGTTTCAGATCGGTGACGGATTCGCTTTTTTTTTCCTTGACCACCTTTTAGGGTATTAATGGGAGCGACTTTACGCGTCGGCCATGATGGACCAGGACCACAGCCCCGATGCACCCGATCCGGCACGGGTTGATTTTACGCATTGGAGCGTGGTGCTCGCGGCCGCCCAAAGCGGTGTTCCACGCAGCCCGGAGGCCCTGGCCGACCTGTGCGCGCGCTACTGGCGACTCCTTTACACCTTCGTGCAAGGCCAGCGGCACAGCCCCGAAGGCGCCCGAGACCTCATCGAAGGCTTTTTCGAACACCTGATCAGGAGTCGCACGCAACTGATGCGCCCCGAACTGGAATGTACCGTCGAAGACCCCGCAGAAGTCGAGGCCGAATCGCGCGGCTTGCGCGAGGCGCTGCCGGCGGCGGAGGGCCGCGTGCGAACCTAACGTGGACGCTTATCCCTCGCGTCGCATGCACCCGGACGCCGAACGCCTCACCGATGCTCAGCCGGCACTGGCGCCCAAGCCTTGCCCCGCCTGCGGCGCGCCTTGCCCGGATGGAGACGATGGCACGGGTTGCCCCGTATGCCTGTTGCAGTGGGCCCTGGAGCTTGGATCACACGGCAAAGACAGCCCGTCAGACGACGAGCCTTTGTCGCCCACCCAGGGCCGGTTTGACCATTATGAGCTGGTGCAACGGCCGGACGGCGACTTTGACGAACTGGGCCGGGGCGCCATGGGGGTTACCTATAAGGCCTTGGACACCGTCCTGGGCCATGCCGTGGCCCTGAAGGTGCTCGACGCCCGTATCGCGGCGCGCCCGGAGGCGCGGGAGCGGTTCCTGCGCGAAGCCTGCGCCGCCGCGCGGCTGCGGCATCCGAACGTGGCTTCGGTCTTCTACTTCGGCGTTCGAAGAAGTGACGGCAGGTGCTTTTACGCAATGGAACTGGTCGAAGGCGAGACGATGGAGGCGCGCCTGCACCGGCAAGGGTCACTGCCCGTACCGGTGGCCCTGGAGATTGCGGCGCAAGTGGCCCGCGCGCTGGCCGCCGCTGAGGCCCAAGGCTTGGTGCACCGCGACCTCAAACCCTCTAACCTGATGCTGGTAAGCGGGCCGGAGCCCCTGGTGAAAGTTATCGATTTCGGCTTGGCCAAAGCGGCCGCGAACCTTGGAAGCGAGACCGACTTAACCCAGCACGGGTTCGTCGGCACGCCCGCCTTTGCCAGCCCGGAGCAATGCACCGCCGCGAGCGTGGACGCCCGCTCCGACCTGTATGCGCTGGGCGTGACGCTCTGGACGCTTCTGACGGGGCAGGCGCCGTTTCGAGGCACGCCTGAGGAGGTGATGCGCCAGCACGTACGGGCGCCCTTGCCGCTCGAACGACTCAGCGGAATCCCCCAGCCGGTCGTGGCGTTGCTGCAAACGCTACTGGAGAAAGACCCGGCACGGCGGTTTCAAAGCGCGACCCAGTTACTCCAAACGATGCTGGCAGTTAGGACCGCGCTTGAGGCGGGGCGCAGCATGACCGGCCAAGCTTTATACCAGACTGGGGCAGTGAATCTGTCCCGCTTGGTTCTCCCTCTACCGGCACGATCGGGGCCCGAGAAAATTTCCGTGGCCCGATTGCCCGTGACCGGGAACGCCCTTTTCGGCCGGGAGGAGGATCTCGCCGCTCTCGAGACAGCCTGGGTCGCGTCGCAGGTGAACGTTATCGCCATCGTGGCCTGGGCGGGGGTGGGCAAATCGACTTTGGTCAATCACTGGCTGAGACGGATGGCGGCCGAACGATACCGTTCGGCGGACCTGGTGTTTGGCTGGTCCTTTTACCGGCAGGGTACCCATGGAGAGGCGTCTTCGGCCGACGAATTTTTGGATACGGCCTTGGCTTGGTTTGGCGATCCGGACCCGCGCCGGGGCACGGCGTGGGACAAAGGCGAACGGCTGGCCGGGCTCATCGCCCCGCGCCGCGCCCTGCTGGTGCTGGACGGCCTTGAGCCGCTCCAAGAGCCGCCCGGCCCGCACGAAGGGCGCTTGCGCGATCCGGCTCTGCAGGCGCTCTTGCGCGAGTTGGCGGCGTTCAATCAGGGCCTGTGCGTGATCACCACGCGGCTGCCGGTGGCCGACTTGGCCGATCACGAAGGCAGTTCGATGCGGCGCCAGGACCTGGAGCACCTCTCCGCTGAGGCCGGGGCGCAGTTGTTGCGGGCCCTTGGGGTTAAAGGGCCCGAAGCCGAGCTGCGGGAAGCTAGTGAGGCGTTCGGGGGCCATTGCCTGGCCCTGACGCTCCTGGGCAGTTACTTGAGCGATGCTTATGGGGGTGACATCCGTCGCCGCGCCGAAGTGTCCAACCGGCTGGCCCACGACGTGCGCCAGGGCACCCATGCCCGTAAAGTGATGGAATCGTACCAAGCGTGGCTTGGCGAGGGTCCGGAGCTGGAAGCCCTGCGGCTGCTGGGCCTTTTCGACCGGCCTGCCGATGAAAAGGCGCTCGAGGCGCTGCTGAAACCGCCCGCCATCCCGGGCCTGACCGAGTCGCTGACCAGCTTGGGCCCAAGCCAGTGGCGCGCGGTGCTGGCGCGGTTAAGGAGGGCCAAACTCCTGGCGGACGAAGACCCGCACCAGCCGGGCCAGTTGGATGCGCACCCCCTCGTGCGGGAGTATTTCGGCCGCCAGCTTCGGGAACACTGGGCTGCGGCACGGCAGGATGGTAACCGCCGGCTCTACCATCACTATGAAATGCTGGCACCGGAGCGGCCGGACCGCTTTCAGGACATGGAACCGCTGTTTCCGGCCGTCACCTGCGCCTGCCAGGCCGGGCTATACCGGGACGCGCTGCATAAAGTCTACATCCCGCGCATCCAGCGCGGGGATGCGTCCTTCGCGGCCAAGATCCTGGGCGTCCGGGGGGCTTTACTCTCGGCGCTGGCCCATTTTTTTGTCGACGAGCGTTGGGGCTCACCCGTGCAACCGGGCGTCGGGGCCCAACGACTCACCCCGGAGGATCAGCTTTTTATCCTCATGCAGGCAGGGCTCTACCTAACCGCCACCCGCGGGCACTCCGCCCCGGAGGTGCGCCTTTGTTACGAGCGTGCGGAGGCGTTGTGCCATTCGCTTCATCAGCCGCTGACGTTGTTTTCCGCGCTGGTAGGTCAGTGGCGCAATTCGCTGCTTACCGCCAAGCTGAGCGCCACCATGCAGGTTGCTCAACGGGCTTACTCGCTGGCGCAGGCCAGGAACGAGCCGGCGCTCACGCTGGGTGCCTTTCGCATGCTGGCGGTCACGCACTTCTTTGCGGGCGAATTCGCGGCTGCCCAACGCTGCGCGAGGAGTGGCGTTCAGCTCTGGCGCGCGGGAGGGGTTGAGCCCCGGTTCGAGGAGGTTAACTCACCCGCGGTCGTTTGCCTGAGTTTTGACGTCCTCTGCAGGTGGCATTTCAGGGAGGGTACGGCTTGCCAAGTGGCCATGGCCGAAGCCATATCCCTGGCAAGAGCGTTGGGTGACCCGTACGCGTTAGCCGTGGCCCTCTTTCATGCCGAGTTTGCCGGCCACTTTGAAAATAATTCTGCCGACGTGGAACGTTTGGCCTCAGATTTAATGGAGTTGTCGACCCGGCAGCATTTTGGGCAGTGGCGGGCCGGAGCAAAAGTTTTCCGTGGCTGGGCGCGGAGCGCGTCCGGCAGTATCGCCGAAGGCATTGCCTGGATCGAGGAAGGAATCGCAGACTGGCGGGCACTCGGATCGACGCTGGTCGTGCCGTATTGGCTTGCCTTAAAGGCCGAAGCTTTGCACCTTGCGAACCGTTCCGCCGAGGCGCTTAAGGCCATAAGAGAAGCAGAAACGCTGGCCGAACGCTCTGGTGAGGCCTGGTGGAGTGCCGAACTCTGCAGGCTTCGTGGGGTGTTCCTCGCAACGATGGATGCCGACGGGGGCGAAATCGAGGCGGCATTTCGCGAATCCATTCGCGTAGCAGAGCAACAGAGATCGTTTGCCCTGCTGAAACGTGCGGAAGCGAGCCATACCGAATACCGCGCTAAAAAGGAATGAGGTGAGAACGGTTTGAGGCTCGTTTGCCGAAACACGATGCACGCCGGTCGACTCTGTCGGCACCAGTACCACGGCCGCCGCAAGCAGGATCGCGAGCTGCCGCTCGATTTTCGACCGCTCGCGAAGCTCGCCGCGCGCCGGCATGCAGCTCGCCCATGGCAATGAGCGGCAGGAACAACTCGCCCTCATTGGCAATCAGCTCCGGCAGCGGACTTCGCCGGGGGGCCACAATCGTGCTTTTATCGAGCAGGACGTCACCACTCACCCGGATCAATCCTCCGGCAGTCCTGCAACGCCCGCCCGCTCAAGCTCGTCGGCCCCTTCGGAACTGAGCACCCGGCCGGAATTCTGCAGCAAAGCCCGGCGCGTTTGCAGGTCCGGCACCGTTAAGGGATGGATGTATGGCGCCCGTACCGCCAACCGGTCGGGCGGCAGCGCCTTGAGTTCCTCAATCGCTTTCTCTAAAGCCGGCGACGCCCGCCATAACATGAATGGTTACGCTACTCGCTGCGCTATGGTAAAAGGCGCCCTCTCCGGTCGATCGATCGCAGGGCATCATCTCGCGCCGTCTCAGCGCGGCTATGGTGACCCGCCCCACTTTAGTGCCTCCAAATCGGCCTTACCCTGCCTATTGGTGGGTTGCAAAAGCATCCTTCTCCACTCGAAGCTTACGGAAGGACCTCGGTAAGTGCCTCGGATACCGTCGGGCTCTCCGGCATGTGGCGTGGGTCCAGCCAAACGCGTCTTACCCAAAAGCCGGGAATGACGCGCGAACGGATCACTGCTTCCTCCTGGCCAAACTCGACCAGCACCTCACTCTGCCGATGGTAAAACCGGTGTGCTAAAGTTCGCGGATCCAAGATCCAGTACTCCCTCACGCCGTACTCTTCGTATTTGGCGAATTTGCGCCCGACGTCATCGCCGGCGCTCGCGGGCGAAAGGATCTCGGCGACCCAGGTCGGCGCCACCGGGATGTGGGTCTCCTGGAAACGTGAGACCTGATCGTGCGTATAAAAGGCGATGTCGGGCATGACCACGGTTCGCTGAGCCAACCGGACGGCGATGACTTCCCGGTGCACCACGCCCAAGCGCCTGCGTTCGACGTAGGCGGCAAGAAGCCGGTCTAAAAAGTTCGCGAGATTGCCATGGGGCAGGCTGACGGGAGAATGCATGATGATTTGACCATCAATCAGGTTGGCAAAGACCCCGGGCTCCAGCCACTCGAGGAATTCGTCGGCAGTCCAAAGTTGGTGGGTAATCGACACGTGAGTTGGCATACTGCGCTCCGGATAGTTTATCTTATGGCGGCACGTTGGGTCGAGCAGCGTTTTGCGACGACCGGCGCGACGGTCGAACAAGGAGACGGCCATCCATTTCGTCGCAGCTGCGGCATCAGCGGTTCGAAGGCAGTCCACGTTTTCGATACGGGGGACGGCGGGGGCTCACGCCTTTAGGTTTAAATCTTCTTGGACCACTGCAAACAGCCTCGCGGGGTCCTTGTCGGTGGTGGCGCGCATTTCGGCTTTGGCAATGGCTTGGGCGACCGCCGCAAAGCTCACTCAAAGGCGCGGGCGGCGACGAGCGGGGGAACGGGGTTGCAATAAGGACCATCGGCCCGACCTGCGCCAGATGGTGGTGGGCTAAACCGTCGATGTCCAAGGCCGGCCGATTTGCTGTGAGTTCTGGCCGGGCAACACGGCCGACGTCACCACGCTCAAGCCGGTGGTCGAGCGCTTCCGCTTACGCGAGATCACGGTGGTGGCCGATCGAGGCATGGCCAGCCAAGCCACCCTGGAGGCCTTTGAAGGCAGCGTGCAGGCGCGCCAGAACCCCAAGGACCCCGCCCCGCTCAAAGTCAACGAAGTCTGGATGGAGGCGCGCCGTTACGTCGTGTGCCGCAATGAGGAAGAACGGCGCAAAGACGCCCATGACCGGGAAGCCATCGTGGCCCGCCTGCGCGAGCAACTGCGCCAAGGCGATAAAAGCTCGGTCGGCAACAAAGACTATCGCCGCTACCTCAAAGTCGAAGGGGAAGGCCACTTCCAGATCGCTGAAGAGCAGATCAAAGCCGACGCCTTGCATCCCAAGTGGTATTTGACCATTTTCATGGCTTGGCGGTCGGGCACACGTTCCAAAAACCGGAAGGGAAGATTAACACCCAAGCGGACCACCGATTCAACGCCCGGCCGTCCATTGTCGCCGACCTAACCCCCGGCAGGTTGCTCGCGGCACCCTGCCAAGACCGGCCAGACGTTCTTGGCAAAGCGCTGATGGCAACCCCCAAGGAATCTGTCCGCCAGCTGCCTCCGGTAAACGCGCATCCGTTAAAGCATTGTCGCTTTCCTCCATATTGCCTCGCCTGTGCCCACCGGTTCAGGACTTTGTTAGACCGAGAACATCCGCGACGGTTTTAAGATCGTTTTGATTGTTAACTTTAACCGCCGTCCAGCTCTCTTTGATCGCTCGTTTGTCAGAAGCCCGCAGATGCCATGACAAGGGTGGACGTACGTTGCCGGGCGGAACCCTGAAGCTGACGATCTCCAACTTGGTCGGCTCGGACTTTGACTCCCAGAGTTTTTTGAGCAGAACAAACTCGCGCCAAGCCGTCGCGCTGTGCACCGAGCCTTGCATATTCGCAAACGTTAAGAACGGCGCCTCAAATTGGAAAACGGCCCCTTGCTGCCCAGGGTTCTGCGACTCGGCAACTTGAGCTGGATCCGAAGGAAAAGCGCTGATGGTGATAATTAGAATCTTTTTCGGACGTGATTTGTTGCTGTCCTCCAATTTTCCCAAACCGTCGGCCAGCCACGCCATCAGACCGCCCAGCCCTGAACCTTCGTGATAACCGCCATCTACCAAATGCCAGCGCTCCGAGTCACGCAGGGGGTGTTTGGCCTGCAAATCCTGACTCGACGTTGGTTTTGCGTCGCCGCGCAACGCATCCGCTTCCAACGGTCGCGCCGCCGGGGACACATAAGTGAAAGTTGACGAGAGCCTTGCCGCAGTCGAAATCAGAATGTCTACGTCACGGTAGGTGTTTAAGAATTCGAGGGCTCCGACGGGGGCGCCGTTATGTGGCGGGCGCAGGTCATCGCAAGGGACCGTGGAGAATGCGAGTCGCTGGCCTGTTTCAACAACGGTCGCATTGAAAATGATCGCCGGGCGGATTCCTTTTGCTGCATCCTCCTGCCACTCTCGTAAGTGGACTTTGTCCAACCGCCCGAACGGTTCATTGCCGCGGCCGTCGCTCTTGCTCCGATGCTTATGGCATCCGACATTTCTCATCCAGGCCCGTTCCAGTCCCCTGCCCCGATCATCGAAAATCTTGCGGACCAAGAACGGCGCCACGGCCCGAACCAGGTCGTTGTACGCGAATCCTTGCGTTGCCCCGCTGAGGCTGGAAGCAGAAGCCGCTTCTCTGACGCGCTCAAGCCATTCTTTACGGATTGGACCTTGATGTTCGGATCCGTCCTTGGGGTAAGCGGCTGCGAAAAACATACTGCCCACCGATCCCCCTGAAACTCCGCTTAAAAGTTTCACCGCGCGCGAGAAGCTGCATTTACATCCGCTTCCAAACTGTTCCTCCAGGCCCGTCAATACTTCGGCCGTCCACACTGCCGCCTGGATCCCGCCGCCCGCCGCCGCAACCAGGATGACTGGTTCATCCCTGTCCGCGGCGCGTCCTAAAACATCGGCCGGGGTTGGAGGCTCGAAGCCATTACGGCTCGAAGGCACGATCTTGTAGTAGTGATCCGTTTTCGGGTGAAAGGCGGCAAAGAAAAGGCAGAATCCTATCGGCGCCAGCAACGGAACCCGGTACAACTCCAGGAAAAAGCTGAGTCCCGATAATGCCCAAGTCAGCACTGCCAGCAGCAGCAGTACATAGCCTAGCGGGACCAGGTGAACGCGGCGGCACAGCCGATAAAAAATCGCCGTCACACCCAAGCCGCATGCCGCCCCCAAGTGATCAAGCTCGACGGGGTACTGCCCCGGACCCCGACTTATGTACCCTCGAAGGGTGTCGGGTGGAAGGTGTCCCCGGAGCCAGTCGCGGGCCGACGCGAGTCCCATGTATAGCCCCGAGACGTCTTTCGGCACTTCTTTTGCCGGACCGGTCGTCTTGTGCAGGTAGAACACGACCAATTGGAGCCCTCCCCAAATGAGCAGCCCCGCCGCGAGCCCCCCCATGAGCCCGATGATGATGCCGGCGCGCTTTGGCCGTCGATCCTTTCCTGAGTGGTCCGGAGCATCGAAGCAGCCTGACGCCCAGCATGCCACGACCGCGTTGATTAAGATGCCGGCCCAGACCGCCGCGCCGATCAGGCGCTGCCATAGAACAGGCGTTACAACTTCCTCGCTTGCTTCGACGCGGAGGCCGCCTAATTGCATATCAAGCGTCGCGGTCATGTAAATGCTCATCCCACACAGCACAATCAAAAATCCCACGGCGATCGCTGCCCAACAGCTGGTCAGGTCATAAGCTCCGATCAGCAAGGATTTAAGGTTATTAGTCGCCAGAAATGGCAGGAGTGCCGCAAAGATCGCTAACGCCGTGAGCGGCACGCGCGCGAAATAAAAGACTGGCGTTATTTGATACAGCATGAGGCTGACCACGACGCAGAACGCGAGAGCACCGGTTAGCCAGACGAATCTGCCGGCGCCGGCGGTGGGTTGGGGAACGTCGGCCGGCACTGCTTGGACATTCACAGGGATACTCATCGAATCCGGGTAATGACAACGGTTAAACAGCCAAAGTTGTTCCAATAAAAACCTCTGGCGTCATTCGCAAAAAGGATGAGCCGACCCTCGGCGTTAAATGGCACCAGCTTCGGACCGCTGCCGATGAAAAACGGGTGGTTCGTGGGCCGGTCAATGGCGCCTGCTAACGCAAACCAATTCGCGTCCGGCAAAGGTTTGCATTTACGGAAACGCTCCTGAATCGGCGCGATCAAACTCCTTGCGTAGCCGTCGGGCCCGGACGGAATGAAGAAATCGATCCACCGTTGGTCGGGCAACACGTAAAATTCATACTCCGATCCTCGCGTTACCTGTAACGGGGTCAGATTTGCCGGACACCGCGCGTACGCAATCACCACCGCGGAATCGCCGATGGGCAGGTTCTCGCGTTCTGACGAGCCGCAAGGCGCAGGTTTGCTCTGATGAAAGGTAACGGCGGACCTGAAGGCGTTCACTGACGGTAACGGGTTGGATCTGGTGTAGACCGGACAAAGCGTACACGGAAAACGTTGGTGAGAGTATACGCATTTCTACGTACAAGGCCGGCAGGCGCCCGTCACGGGATCTCCTGTAAGGTGATGGAGCTCTATCGGACTAAGAAGGAACAGCCACGGGTGTCAAACGAGCAGGTTTTGAGGACGACTTTTCCACAACTTTTCGCATGCCTTTTGCCTGCTTGCCGCTATGGGGTAAGACCACGATTGATCGGTTAGTCCTCATCACCCGGACCAAGATTTTCGACGACGCGCCTGATCGACGCCTCAAGCGCTGGAACATCCTGTTGGACTGTCTGCCAGACGCGCTCTAATTGAACGTCGAAGTAGCCGTGGATCAGCCGGGTTCTCATGGCGCTGATTTTCTGCCAAGGAATCTCCGAATAAGCCTCTTTCAATTGCGGGCTCAGCCGGCTGACCGCCTCGCCGATAATTTCGAGACCTCGGATGACCGAGTCCTGGATCTCTTCCCGTCGGAAAAAATCCTCGCGCCTCGACCCTTGGCGATGAATCTTCGCGAGCGCATCCTGTATGTGCCCTAAATAATCACGATCTCGAAGTTGTGGACTCATCGACGGCTTGCGTTCGGTTTCTTTCCATGCCTCCAGCGGGCACGCCTCGGAAACAACCCGCCTTCGAAAACGCTGCGATAAGTCTTCCGGCGTTCGAAGGTCAACGGCTAGGCCCAACTGGTTTTTTAGCTCGAGTTCCGCCCCGGAAAGCGCAAGCAGTGAGGTGCCCGGACGCGCGTCGACCAACAGGTCGATGTCGCTGTCGGGTCGATGCGTCCCATGCAAAACGGAACCAAAAAGGCGCGGATTGCTCAGCCCGTGCCTGGCCAGGATCCGGAGAATTTCGGCACGATGCTTTTCGAAAAGCTCCTGATAATCTCCTTTTTCCCGGGGTGAAGGCCACTCTCCCGATCTGTCCATTGGCTGTAAACCTATAAAAAGAAGTTCGGGCAGGCAAGGGCATAGTTTTTACTACAATGACTGCGCGGCGACGGACATCGTTGATCCCTGCGTCGTTCAGGCCGCGTTTGCTGATCTGCACTCAAACCCCCACCCTTCACCCAGGCGTAGTCAGTGAGAAGCCGGGCCATTCATAGAGGCGCAATGGAATTTCTGATGGCCGTGCGTGGCCGAGGGACCCGTTGCCACGCCGCACTTCCTGAACACGCCTGCAATTGAGCCGCTCAAGGCAGAAACAGGAAGCCGGATTTTTTCTATGCCGGACCGGAGGGAGTTTCCGAAATTGCCATTTGACCTACCTATATTGGATGGACGACGGGTACAGGAGTTCGCCTGAACACACCTCATAGCATTACGGAATCACCCCATGCACTTTCCCACCCTCAACCCCTTAACGGCCGCCGCTGTCTTCGTGGCCACAGCCGCTACTGACGCCGTCTACGTCCGGTTCACATCAGCCGTTGTCGCCCGCCGGAGGCTTTCGGCCGCAAACTGGAGTGGCGTGTGGTACCTCCTCTCTTCGTATGCTGTCATCAGCTACACCAACAATTGGCTTTATGTGTGCTTCGCGGCCCTCGGTTCCTGGGTCGGGGCCTTTGTGTCTCTTACGTTCCTTCATAGCATGCCCGCCGCGCGCGGACCAGCGGGACCGCGGGTCGAATGAGGGGCTGCGCCAGGAATGTGATCGACCACGCGTTGGGGTTTCGGTAGGGTTCGTGGCCAGAAACTTCGGAGAAAGACGGCATGGTTCTGCGGATTGTCGCCGGCGTAGTGCCGAGCGCGCCACCCGTTTCCAAGAAGAGCAGGGTTGCTTGCGGCCCCTGCGGGTCGAGCCGCTGCCCGAGTACGACGAAGAGGCCGTGGGCGTGAGCCGCGAAGCGCTGGTGCGGGTGGGTCGACAAGCCTACTCGGTGCCCGCCCGCTTTGTGGGCAAACTGCTGCGGGCGCGTGTCCGTTTTCTCGGGGAAAGTACACCGCCCCGGGGCACCTTTTTTTCTTTCAGGCACCGATCCGTTCCGATATCCTAATCCAAGCGAGGAATTCAGACGTGCGGCTGGATCAGAGTTCACCGGCAGGCGGCGCTAACCGCTTTCACACCACTCGATGGAGCGTGGTGCTGCTTTCAGCCAAGAGTCAAGCACCCGATTGCAACGAGGCTTTTGCGAAGCTATGCACGTTGTACTGGTACCCGCTCTACGGATTCATTCGACATCTTGGATATTCACCAGAAGATGCGCAGGATTTAGCTCAGGGCTTTTTCCTGCACCTGGTCGAACGTAAGACATTAAAACGTGTTGATCGATCAAAAGGGAAATTTCGATCTTTTCTGCTGGCATCACTGCAGAATTACCTATCGAACGAGGCAGAGCGTGCGCGTTGTCTCAAGCGAGGCGGAGGAGCGAAATTTGTTTATTTGGATATCGAACGCGCTGAGGAACGCTACAGTATGGAACCCGTCGAAACGCTGACGCCGGAAAAGATCTTTGATGCCAGGTGGGCAATGGCTTTGCTCGGTGAGGCGATGAACAGACTAAGCCGAGAATATTCAGCCCAAGGAAAAGCAACCACGTTCGAAGCATTGAAGGCGTTCCTTGACCCGATCAACTGCAAAGAGGTTCGGACGTACGAAGATGTCGCGGACCAACTCAGAATCAGCGTCGGCTCGCTTAAGACGCTGATCCATCGGCTGCGTAAACAGTACACCGATTCTGTGCGGGAGGAGATTAGCCGTACGCTTGCCGACCAGGCAGATGTGGACGCAGAGATTCACGCGCTCTGCGAAGCTTTAATTGCCGCCGAAGGATGGATCAGTCTTTGAACGTGGAGCCCGCGGATCCTGGGAAGGAGCCGCGTAAAAACGACGACCTAAGCCCGCGAGAAATCCGCGTCTGCCCGACCTGCGGAACTAAGTTGCCCGAAGCAACGAAATTCTGTCCGGTGTGCATGCTGCGCCAAGCTCTGGGCCGGGAGGGTAAGCCCGGCGAGCCGGCTTTAGAACGTGCGGTCGAACCCACACGGGAGTTGGTATCACACCATTTCGAACACTATGAACTAGCGGTCGGCGAGGACGGGAAACCCATTGAGCTGGGTCGGGGCGCGATGGGCGTATCCTATAAAGCATTCGATGTTGATTTGCGGGTGCCTGTAACCCTGAAGCTAATCAGCGAGAAATATGTTGGCGACGAATCGGCGCGACTTCGCTTTTTGCGCGAAGCACGAGCTGCAGCCAAGGTGCGACACACGAATGTCGCCTCGGTGTTCCACCTGGGGAGGAGCAGCGGCAAGTACTTCTATGCGATGGAGTTTGTGGATGGGGAGACACTGGAGAGTCTCGTCGCGCGCTCTGGCTGTCTTGGTGTGAATCTATCGCTGGAAATTGTAACGCAGGTCGCCGCCGGTTTGGCTGCCATCGATGAACAGCATTTGGTCCACCGCGATATAAAACCAACGAACATCATCGTAAAGTTGAAGGACGACGATCGTGTAACGGCAAAGATTATTGACCTTGGACTGGCGAAGACCGTCGGGGACTCCTCTTCTGAATCTTCGATCTCGGTGCTTGGAGGATTTGCCGGCACACCGGAATTCGCCAGTCCGGAACAGTTCGCCGGAGTAGGGGTCGATGTTCGTTCCGATCTATACTCGCTTGGGGTGACGCTTTGGGAGATGCTGGCCGGCCAGACGCCTTTCAGGGGCTCCCCCGCAGAATTGATGCACGAGCATCTGCATGCGGCTTTACCGCTGGAACAGGTGAAAGATATCCCGCGGCCGTTCGTCGTCCTGCTTGAGGCGCTGTTGCAGAAAAATCCTGCCGAACGCCCACAGAGCCCTGCCGAGCTTCTAGCCCTGCTGCACGCATTGAGAGGGGATCTGCAGGCGGAGGATCAACTTGACAAGGGAAGCCTTGTCGGCCCTATCTCGGGAAGACAGAGATCGCGATGGCGCGGCAGGAAGGGACGCATTGCGGGCGTCGCCCTTCTGCTCCTTGCGACGGCAGGAATGGTTTACTGGTTTGTCACGAAAAATGTTTGGCCTATTGTCAACACCAAGTCTGTAGCGGTGCTTCCGTTTGACAACTTTAGCAACAGCGAGGAAAACTCCTATTTCAGCGAGGGTCTTACCTCCGAAGTGATTTTTCAGCTCTCTAAGGTCGCTGACCTCCGCGTGATCTCACGCCAATCCGTTCTACGGTACCAAGATGCTCCAATTGAACGCCACAAGAGCCTAAACGAGATCGGCCGGGAACTAGGCGTTGCAGCGATTCTCGAAAGCAGCGTTCAGCGGATCGATGATAGGGTAAAGATTATCACCGTCCTATACGATACCCGCACGAACAGGCGCATCTGGGGAGCGTCTTACGACCGCGAGATGAAAGACATCTTCGCCATTCAAAGCGATGTTGCCGAGCAAATCGCTACCGCCCTCCAAGCCAGGCTATCGGGAGAGGAGCGGGCCGGTATCCGGCACAAACCAACCGAAAGCCTTGTCGCCTACGATTTTTACCTGCGCGGCTGGGGACTTTACCAGTTTTATCGAAAGGACGAGAACGAGAAGGCGATCGGTTTGTTCAAACAGGCTTTAGAGGCTGACCCGAAATTCGCACTGGCCTACACCGGCCTCGCCGACGCTTATATAGAACGGGTGCAGCGGTTCCATGGTGAAGAGTTCTGGTCAGATTCTGCCGTCGACCTGGGTCAGCAAGCCGTCGCTCTGGATTCGAAGGAAGTCCGCGGCTATACCGAGCTGGCGCGGGCCTTCCTTAACAAAGGTTGGCCTGAGAGAGCGCATGAGCCAATTCGCAGAGCACTCGAATTAAACCCAAGTGATTGGCGGGCAAACCGCTTCGCGGCCGAGGAGCTCTATGGGACCGGACGGTACGACCAAATGTATGCGTATCTGAGGAAGTGTTTTGCCGTAAACCCCAACGACTCCTACGCGCCTGACCTTATGGGATACATTTGCTGGATGGTCGGTGAAAATGAGTTGGCGGAAAAGTGGATGCAGCGGGCGATCGACGTGGAATTCGATTCACAAAGGCGTCTGATAATAGAATGCGAGCGGTTGGTGCTCCGGGGCGACTACGCGGCGGCAGTGCCTGGTCTAAGACAATTACCGAAAGGCTTTTATGGTGACGCATTCAGCGCTTCGGGCTTGTTGATTGATTGTTTGCTTCATCTAAAAGATTGGCCGGCGTTGCTGGAGCTAATCATCGATTTGAAACAAGCCGGTGACACCAGAAAAGGCCTCGTTCCGGGGACGCTCCTCATGCCGGAGGCCCTCGCGTTGCGCGCTCTCGGACGGGAGACCGAGGCAAGGCAAAGCGCGGAGCGCTGCGAAGCCATGGCCAGGGACCATCTGAGAATGAAGAAGTACGACGAACACTGGAGCCATTGGATGTTGGCCTTTTGCGCTCGGTTTCTCGGGCGTAAGGAAGAAGCCTACCAACATATGCACGAGTCTTTCGTGAATGGAGACGTGGGCTTTCTGGGTTGGTTGCCTGATGGTCCTTCTCTCCAGGTCTTCAAACCAGACCGGGAGTTCCAAGCGACTCTTGCTGAGAGGGACAAGCGAAACGTTGGAAAACGCGCCCGGATTCTCCTAATCGAGAAAAGTCAGCAATAGCGCAAGGTTCAATCTTTTTGCACAAGGCCTGAAACTCTGGCCTGCCAATCCGTGTGTACCAGTAAAGAAGACCAACCATCTCGGCCGGTCGAAGTAAATGGTCCAAAGAAACAGCGATTTAAGGCTTACGCATGAAATACGAAACTATTTTTTCCAGGCAACTCACGAAATTCAATCCAGTCTTCGAAAGAAGCCTCCGAACAGTCGTCGCCCGGCGTATTTTCCCCCTATCACTGCTCACGCTCGCCGCTCTTACCGGCCTGCCCCTGAGGGCGCAGGAATCCTCGGTCAACGCTGACAGTCAAACCCAACTCAGCACGTTCACCGATCACGGTCTCGAGGGTGTCTGGGACGTGACCGTGACGATTCGCGACGCGAACGGGAACCCTCTTCTCCCCCCCTTTCACGCCATGAACATGTACATTCGTGGCGGCCAGTTCGAAGAATTCGGCGCGCGTACGCCTCCCTCTCAGAGGGGACCTGGCATGGGCGTGTGGCAACGCGAGGGTAGCGGTAGTTATAGGGCCGAGTTGGAGTTTTTCCGGTTCAACGCCGACGGTACCTTTGCCGGTACCCAGAAAGTCACGCGGACGATCGCGCTAAGCGCCGGAAAGGATAGCTTTACCTCGAGCGCCCAGATCCAAATATTGGATATCAATGGACAACTAATTCCCCCGATCGGGTATGCGACCGAAACAGCGACTCGGTTCCAATAGAAAAGGCTGAGGTCTGGCAACGATTCGCCGGAAACTGGGCGCAGAACTTTCGGCGACGCACACCCTAAACCCCCAACGCAAACCATGAAAAGGCGCTTACTACTTACCCTTACAGGGTTGGCCATCGGCTTTGCCGTGCCGACCTTTGCCCAGCAAAAAGAACCGGTCGATCCTCAACTAATCCAAACGCTGCACGATACAATAATTAGTAAGAAGTATAATGAGGCGATCAACAATCATGACGCGGCTGCTATTGCTGCGCTGTTCACGGAAGACGCTATTTTTGTGACGGACACAACAGGACCGCTTTACGGCCGCCAAGCCATCGAGAAATTCTACACAGACACTTTCAAGGGGTGGCAACCCAAAAACCATACCAGCACGACAGATCCGCATTCTGCCCGCATGTTAGGGCCAGACACTTTAACGCGCGCTGGAGTCTGGAGCGAGACGGGTAAAGGCAAAAACGGTGAGGATGTAGCAATCAAGGGCTATTGGTCGGAGATTGATACTCGTCAGGGCGATACATGGAAGCTCTGTCAATTGACCGCGTGCCTTACCCCGGACAGTTGGGCACTCATCTACAAGAGCTTTGGACTACCACCGGCCACGGCGCCGTCGCCGACCGCCAGCCCGAGCGGCCCGTAACCTGGCAAAAACGGGCTTGGGCTCGAAGGAGCGTAATAATCGATTAGGCGGTTTTAGGGGAAGCGTGTGAGCAACCCCGCCCTTGACGGGTGCGCCGAGGGGGTGGTTACTGGCGAGCCGCCCAGGCCCGGGGCGTCAGTTCGGCCACGCGCGGGACGGGCAAGTCGGCCGGCCTGGGCAGCACCGAGGCCAGGTACTCGCGCACCGGCAGCCCCAAGCGCCGGCAGGTTTCGACCCCCGAGAGGAGGTTGGCCACCCGCGGGCCGGCCCCTTTGCTGCCGATGTGGATCCAGTTACGGCGCCCTAACGCCACCAGACCTGCGTACCCGCTTCGCCTACTTTGCCAGGTACCCCATGGCCGCAAGGTGCTCAACGCTCTGCCGCGCCCAATCGAGCTCCAGTTCCATCGTTTTTTGTAGGGTCTCCTGAAACGGGGGCCACTGTTCCACGATCACGTTCGCCTGCCGGGACGCGGCTGCCAAAGCATCAAACATCTTGCGGAGGGGCAACATGCCTTGGCCGGTCGGTTTGCCGCGGAACGCAAACCCCATCAGAAACTCAAGCCGTTCAACGGCGAACTCCTTCAGGTGAACGCTGATGGTGAAGGGGACGAGGTTACGCAGGATCTCATCCGCGCTTTCCAGTGCGCCGAAGGAGTTGGTCAGGTCCAGGCAGACCCCTAAGGAGGGGTGGCCGATCCGGCCCACTAACGCCCCCAGGTCCGACGTGCGGTACGCTTCGTAGTTTTCCAAGGCGATCCTTACCCCGGCATCGTCAAAGGCGGGTAACACCGCCTGAAGGTTGTCCCCTATCTCCTGCAACGTGGCCGGCGCGCCGTGCCAGCCGCCCATCGTGCGGATTAACCGGGCGCCCATCCTCTCGGCGATTCGGAGGAACTTACGCAGGTGCTCCGGGTCGGTGCCCCGGGTGCCGATTTCCACCTCAATGCCGTGCTGCGCGGCAAAAGCGCCGGCACGATCGATCGCCTCAGGATCGCACGCATCCAAGGGCAGGTTGTCCAGGAAGTGCACAACGTGGACGCCCAGGTCCTTGGCCCGCTGGACCACGCCGAGGGGATCTAACGGGCGGTCAGGCCGGTGGTTCAGGACCGTCCCGGTCGCCCAGGGAAACGTCCATGACCCCACCCCGATCTTTCCTATAGTTCTACCATTCATTTGCCGTTCACGCGATGGTGAGTTTTATCTGATGCCCGTTTGCCTACTTAATTTTACAAGCCATGCCCAAGGCCGGACAGGGTTTGGCGGTTCCGGCAATGTGGCGCGGCGAAGGAAGCCATTGCCTTCCTACGACGCACTGGGCCGGCCCCGGCCATTCATCGCGGCGGGCCGGTCAGGCCGCGCAGATGTCGCGCACGCTTTCCCGGATCGCGGGCAGACTGATCACCGCTTCCAGCCAGTCGTCGCGGAAGATCCGAGGCCGGTTCTGCTCGATCGCCTTCATGGCGCCATCCGAAATGGGAAACCCGGCGAACCCAAACGTCACGGCCGTTAAGGTGCGGATGTGTCCCAGGCAGAAATCCCGGGCGGCGTGTTCGGGGACGCCCAAGGCGATCGCCCGGTCCATCGCTTCGCGCATCGCGGCGATGCAGGTCGCCATCGTCGACTCGACCACCGCCGGTTCCAAAATCGCCATCTGTTCGACCGTAACCCGGTGCATCCGCAAGATCGGCGCAAACATGGCGGCGGCAAGCTGTTCACCAATCGGGTAGTGATCTTCCGGCCCGTGGTGCAGCGCGCAAACCACGCTCTGCCGCAGGGTACCCTGGCCCCCAAACCAGTCGCTTTTGGGTGAGGCCGGCTCGGTGTCGGAGAACAACGGCGGATGGCACGGGTGGGCGATAAAGTAGGTGATGTCGTCACGCCGGGGCATAACGCCTGCGTAAGCCGCCGCCGGGTCCAACCCGACCACGATGGTACCCGGTTTCAGCTTCGCGACGATGTCGTGGGTGATCTTGCCGATCAGCCGGTCCGGGACCGCCAAAATCACGACCTCCGTCCTGGCGAGCGCTTCCTCCATCGACGTGGTGTTAATGCCGGCGTCTGCCATTTGCTTTCGTCGCTCCTCGCTGGCCTCGACATAGTCGACCTGGTACTGCGGCAGGTGATGGAGGTTAGCGGTGATGCGACCGCCCATTTTTCCTCCAGCACCCAAGAGGGTGATGTTCATGATTTGAAGCTACGGTTTGGTGTTAGTCTGCCTTTAAGGAGCCGGCTTGCGGTAAAAGCGCACCTGGGACAGCCCAGGCCGGGTTAACCCTCGGGCTGCCTTGGTTTCGACGACGCTGCCCGCTCCGCCCCGGCGCCGGCAGTTTTTTCACGGTGTTTAGTAAAAAGGGGATCGTCGGCATGCCCTTCTAAGATCTCGGGTGTTCTTTAACGCTCGGCGCATAACACGGCCCGCGACGCACCCGAGCCCTCGCGCGGCGTTAGCGGAGGAACGCACGAAAGATTCCGTCGGAAGAAAGTATCCCGCTTACTTCCTCGTTGTCTAGCGCGCTTTGAGTTTTTTTAACGATTTTCACCGTTGCCGTATTTTGATCGGAAAGCCCTGGGGGTCTGCTCGAAGGCCGACTTAAAGCGGCGATCGAAATAACTCTGGTCAGCAAAGCCCACCTGCCTGGACACGTCCCGGATGCTTAACGACGTTTCCTTCAGCAGGGGAACCGCATTCGCGAGTCGAACGAGCGTGACGTAACTAACAAAAGTGGTGCCGGCCACCTTTTTGAACAGCTTCATGAACTGGGGGGGGCGCAGTCTGGCGATCGAGGCGCCTTGGCGAAGCGTCACGGGTTCGGCGTAATGGTCCGACACAAACCGGAAGACCGGCTTAAGTTGTGCGGCGTGGTCTTGCTCGCGAACCAGCGCCGAGCGGGGCGAATCGGCTGCACGGAAATGCTGGGCGAGGTAGTAGAGCAGTTCGTGAAAGTGCACCCTGCAACCGGCCTGAAAATAAGGGCTGCGGCGGACGTAGCACGCGATCAGCTTTGCGAGCGTCTGATGCATCCGGGGCAGAAGGGGCGCCTGCCGGCGCACCACTTTCGCGTCACGGTCCAGCGGCGCGTAGAACGGCAGCAGCAGAAGATGGCCGTGCGAGTGGCCGGCCCCCTCCCACACAAATTCGGGGAGGAAGCTGATGACGATAACCCGGGTGTTTAGATCCGGGGCGTCCGCCACCATGTGCAGTTTCAGGTTGTCGACGATCAAGATTTCCCCGGGGTTGAGGTCCGCCTCCCGATTGGCCATCCGCATGCACAACGGCCCGTCCAACGGCACGAACAACTCCAGCCTTTCGTGCCAACTCGGGGCGGGCGTGAAATCCCGCTGGTGGAAATGAAAGAACCGAATGAAGAAGGGGAATTCACGATCCAAGGGTTCATCGTACCGGCCCGTCGGATCCACGGAAATACGGTGCGACGGGAAGGTTAACGGTTCAGTCACCTGGTGAAGGTCGTTGGTATGAGGTCCCTTTTTCATTGGCGCCAGGTCGCGCGACCGTCCCCTTACCGCGCTTTCAAGCCGGGGCTAACTAATGCTCGCGCGCCTTTCGTTTACCGGGTACCGTTCCCGCAGGGGAAAACACGGTACCAACGCGGATCCGCGCGAACTCTGCTTCATCGTTGATAGAAATCCGGTAGGAACCTACCCCCTCGCCGGGCCCTAACTGACTTGCGGTTTTGCGGCCTGCCCTGTGGCAGTGGGCGCCGTCTTTGCCGGCTTCGCCCCGACGGTCGCCACGGCCAGCACCAGGATGATGAGCAACCCTTCGACGATGTCCTGGGCGCCCCCGGCAACCCGGAGCACCTGCATCGTCGTGACGATCATCACGAGAAAGATCGACCCCAGCAGGGTTCCAAACGCGGTTCCTCTGCCCCCCATGATGGAAGAGCCCCCGACGACCACCGCCCCCACCGACTGAAGTAAAAACGGGCTGCCCATCTCCAGAAACGCCCCGCTCACCCGGCCGGACAACAACGCCCCGCCCACCGCCGCCAGCACCCCGCTGAGCATGTAGGCGGTGCGCGTCGTCGCTTCCACCCGAAGGCCCGCGAAGCGGGCGGCCCGCCGGTTCTGGCCGACCGCAGAAAGGCTGCGGCCATAAACGCTGGCGTGCAAAAGCCATGAGACTGCCGCGGTCAGGATGAGGGCAAGGATCAGGATGAGAGGAATGCCGAATAGACGGCCGCTCGCCGCGTACGCCAGCAGCGGACTCACCGCATAGGTTTTAAACCCTCGATTATAGATCAACGTGGCCGTGGTCAGGATGTAACCCACGGCCAGGGTGGCGATGATCGGCGGGATGCGCAGCCGGTTGACGATCAACGCGTTAACCCAACCTACCCCCGCGCCGATCACGCCTACGATCGCTAACCCGAACGCGAGACGGGCGTCCTGCCCACCGGTCACGCTGGTCAGCACGAACGCAGAAAGGGTGATGACGCTCGGGATGGACAGGTCGATCGCCCCGTCGCCGGTCGTCACCACCAGCATTTGACCGATCGCCACGACGCAGAGCAGGGCCGCCGAAGCGATGATGCCGGTGAGGTTGCTGAGGTTAACCTGGCGCGCGCCAATGCTCAGCAGCACCCAAAGACCTACGACGCCCAGGAGGGCCCAAATCCACGGTTGCTCAAAAAGCCGTTTCATCGCGCGCGTCCCCAAATGGTTCTTAACACCACGATGCCGATCAGAATCAGGCCCTGGACGGCGGCGATGTCATCGGAACTAAGCCGCATGAAGCCCAGCAGGGTACCCAACAGAGAGAGGGTCACCGCGGCAAAGGCGACGCCCACCGGTTCGATTCGACCGCCTACCAAGTCGCAACCGCCCATCACCACAGCGGCGACGCTCAGCAAGGTGTAGGAACTTGCCGCGTTAACGTCCGAAGCCGTGTTGACGCCCGTGAGGCAGAGCCCGGCCGCGAGTCCGAAGAGCCCGCTTAACAGGTAGGTGATGACGTGGGTCCGTGCGGCCGGCCACCCTAACTGGCGCATGGCCGCCTCATTATTGCCAAACCCCCGTTGCACGATGCCGGCGCGTGACCGGGTGACCAGGACCGCCACCAAGGCAGCCAGCACCAGGACCCAGACCGGCAAGGGCACCAGCGGGATCGCGACGTTAAAGATTGCGCTCAGCCAGGGCGGGGAACTTCCGCCCGGGGCGGGTTGCAGGACGTAGCCCAGCCCCGTCCAGACGAAGGCGCTGCCGAGCGTCGCCACGATGGCGGGGATTTTACGCGCGTGAATGACCCAGCCAAGCAGGCCGTAGGCGGCCAACCCAGCGGCGAGGCCGACGACACCCAGGGGCGGCTGGTCGACCAACCACGTCGCACTGATCACGTTGGCCAGGCCGGCAAACGCGCCGATGCCAAGGTCAATCTCGCTGCGTCCGACGACGAACATTTGCCCAAACGAGACCAGGACGAGCGGCAGCGCCGTGCTCAACAGCAGGCCCAGCCCAAACGGCGTCAGCGCGCGCGGGTTAAAGATGCCGATCGCGGTCAGCACGATCACCAAGGCGGCCAGCGGCACCAGCCACCCGGGTAGTGCCCCCCACTTGCCGCGCGCCTGGGCCGCTTGCGCCGCCTGCGTCCGGGTTTCCGGCGACCCGAAGAACACCGCCCCAAGGTTTTCGCGGCTGGCGTCCCGCCCGGAGATTTCAGCGGCGATCTTGCCACGCCGCATCACCAGCACTCGCGAACATTCCAGAAATTCCGCGTCCTCCGAGCTGTACCACACGATCAATTTTCCTTCGGCGGCAACGTCGCGCAGCACCTGGTAAAACTCCCGCTTTACCCCGACGTCGACGCCCCGGGTGGGGTCATTCAGCAAAATCACGCCGGCCCGGTCGATCAAGGCCCGGCTCATCAGGGCCTTCTGCTGGTTGCCGCCGCTGAGCTGCAGGATCGGGCGTTCCATCGCCGAGGCCGTGAAACGGAAGCGGTCCCGCCAGGGCGTAGTCCATTCCTGTTCGGCCCGGTCCGACACCGGCTGCAACGAAGGGTGGCGCGCGTGCCGGCCGATCGTCATGTTCTGCATCGTCGTCCAGAGGGGGAACACCCCTTCTTTGCGGCGGTCGCCGGCCACGTAAGCCACCGGCGCATTACGGCTGATGCCGTCTTTGGCCCGTCCTGACGCCGCGTACATGCCGAACAGCAACCGTTGCTGGCCGCTGCCTTCCAGGCCGGCCAGGCCGATGATGTCCCCTCGAAACAGCTGCACCGCGCCAGGCTCACGGCCTTCGCGCCATCGGTCGCCGACCTCGACGAGCGGGGCTTCTCTCGAGGTGTCCCCCGGCCGGTCACTCACCGGAACGCCAACCGCCGTCGCGACCTTAGGTTCCTCAAGGGCCGGCGCAGCCTTGGCCGACATGAGCGCAACTAACTTTTCGTGGTCGGTTTCTGTACGGGAGCCCGCCCAGACCAACCGGCCGTCGCGCATCACTAGAAAATCCTCCGCCAGGTCGAGGATTTCACCGAGTTTATGGCCGATAAAGACCACCGCCAGCCCCTCCCTGGCCCGGCGCCGAAGGTACTCGGTGAGTTCGTGGGCTCGCGTGGCATCCAGCGATGAGGTGGGCTCATCCAAAATGAGTAACTTCAAGCGCGGGTCGGCCGCCGCGCGCGCAATCTCCACCATCTGTTGCTGGGCCAGGGTCAAGGAACCGACATTCAATGAAGGTTCCGCCTGGTTTGCCGGAAAGATAGTTGCCAGCGTCCTCTGGGCAAGCTCGCCCGCTTTTTTGCGCCACGGACCCGACGGAAACAGCTGGTTCAGCTCCAAAAAGAAGTTTTCCGCCACGGTCAGGTTGGTGCAGACCGAGAGTTCCTGGTGCACCACGCGAATGCCGGCTTCTTTCGCCTTTCGAACCGTGTATTCTGCGAGGGAAACCGGTTGGGCGTCAAAGAACAAGGCGCCGCTGTCGGGACGCGCGCCGCCGCTTAACAAGCGGGTCAGGCTGCTCTTGCCCGCCCCATTACCGCCCAGCAACGCCGTAATGGCCCCGCGCCGGATGGAGAGCGAAACTTCGTTAACGGCGATCGTGGGCCCGTACGCTTTGGTCAACCGTTCTGCCGTGACCAACGGCGCTGTACGCTTTGCATCAACCACCGGCGGTTCCATAAGGCCGCAAAAGGGGTAACCGCGCCCTGTGCTAACGAGGCCCTGTGCCGGCGATCGACCCCGGAGCCGTCCCGGTCGACGATTGCTGTTTAGGAGCGGTGAGCAGGTTCTGTTTCACCCAATCCTCGGTGTATTTCGGGCTAACGATGGTGCCCGGGGGTAAGTCGGCGTATTGCGACAGGTTCTCCGCCGTGACCATCGCGTAAGGCATGAGCATGTTCTTCGACGGGTTGGCGCCGTCGAGGATGTTGAGCGTTAGCCACACCACCGCGCCCCCAATGCCCGGCGCGGAACTATCCGAGATCGTTTTGTAACCGCTCTTCTTGTACTGTTCATCCCACCATTTAAGGAAATTCGAGCTGCCGCACCCTTCAACGACCGGCAGTTTCCTGCCTGCCTGCAGGAACGCCTGCACCACGCCGTAGTCATCGCCGCCCCCCTGGGTCAGCACCGCGTCAACGTCAGGCAGGCTGGGCAGGATGTTGCTGACCGCCGATTGCGCCACCGCGGTTGTGGCCTGACCGTACACCTCGCCGATCACTTTGGCGTTCGGGTACTGTTTTAGAGCCTCCATTTGCCCGGCGTACATCTCTTGATCGGGCGCCGAACCCTTGACGCCGCGAACGATCAGCACGTTGCCTTTGCCGCCCAGCAATGTCCCGACGATGTAGGTGGTGGAGTCCACGTGCGCCTTCTTGAAATCGAAGTCCAGCTTATAGCAGCAGGGGCTGTTCGCGATGGAGTCGAAGGCAATCACCTTGATGCCCGCGGCGCAGGCTTTCTCGATGACGCCGTTGAGGGCGGTGGGAGAAGCCGCGTTGATTGCGATGGCGTCGACGTGCCTTAATATCAGGCCGTTCATCTGAGAAACCTGCTGGTTTACCGACCCGTCGCCGTTCTCGATGTCGTAATCGGCGATCCGGCCCTCTTTCTTGGCTTGTTCAGCCGCCTCTTTGAAAGCATCGACCATTTGTCGCCGCCAGGTGTTCCCGAAGTAAGAATTCGAGAGCGCGACGACCCATTTCTTTTGGGGCGCAGCTGATGCATCGGTGAGGCAACCGATCGTAGTTAGGAGAGCCACGACGGACAAGAGGGGGCGTTTCATGCGCGTGTATGCTATGCTATTTTAAGGGGGGGGGAATCGGACGCGTTCACCGGTGAAATCCTAAGAGGACCGCGCCGGCGCGTTACGTTACATGGAGCCGATCGGTGCTGGTGTCAACGGTTTCTCTGAAATTGTCGATAAAACATTTTTCCGAATACACCGATAATCATCCTAATCGGCCAGTTAGAAAAAGTGAGCCCCGGGCCGCCGTTCCCCCCCTGAACTGCGGCCGGCGTCGACGGAATTGTTCCGATTTGCAAAATGTTTTTAGCCGTTAACCGCCGGCGAAGCCAACCCGTTGAGTACTCGACGCGATGATTCAGCTCCTGGAGCATTACAAACTTTCTACCTTGGAGGATGTCAGTTTGCACCGGTTGCAGGTTAGGAAGCGCCAGGCGCACAGCATGAGCATATAACGAGCCACCGATGCATACCGTTAAGGGCAGCAGGCCGGGTATTGCTTTCGTCCCGGAGGGACGGCTGATCGTAGGCATGGCCTTCAGTCCCTGTGAGGGCGTTTCCCAAGGGTTTGCGTCCGGGGAATGCCGTCGTCGAGCTTTAGCGACGGCGCCGTGACAGCGACGATTCCGCCGCCGCGATGCAACCTTGAAAGCGCGATTGCGGTCGCGTCTTTCGGGAGGGGCAATCATGGTCTCTCAGCAATGAACGACTGAGGATGGGCGGCCGAAGCGCGGCCCTTCGGCCAAAGGTTCTGTGCCTCGCCGCCGGTGGCTCATCGGGGTACGCGCGGACCAAGGATGCGGAGGCGGAGTCCGGCCGGGGCATCGCCCCGGCGCCGGGGGTGTGCGGCATCACCCTCATCCCCGCCCACCCTGGCCGGAGGGACACGAACATGACGCCGGCCGGCGGCGAGTTTCCCCAAGCGCGCATCCAAGCGTCGAGCCGTTTGGTGATAGCCGCGCCGAGGGAGCGCGCGCCGCCGGTGAGCCACGCCGCTTGGTTGGCCCCTTGTTTCGTGAAATCGGTATGCATAAACTTGGCCTTTCGGTTTGACGCTTCTCGGCTCCGTTTGGTTTGCCGGGCCGGTTGTCCCGCTACCAGCAGCCGTACGCCGGCCGCACGGCTTTGCCCAATACCCCTTTCCTTGCGCAGCCATGCTTTCCGGGCATACTGGATTTCCACGATGGAACTGCGGCACCTGCGCTATTTAGTCGCCGTGGCTGAAGCGTTGAACTTTACCAGGGCCGCCGCGCAACTGCGGGTGGCGCAACCCGCCCTGAGCCGGCAGGTGCAGGATCTCGAAGAAGAACTCGGGGTGGACTTGCTGCGCCGCAGCCCGCGCGGCGTGACGCTCACCGCCGAGGGAAAACTTTTTTTGGAGGAAGCCCGCGAAATGCTGAAGCGCGTCGAGGAATCGGTGGCCAAAGTGCGCGCGCTGGCTCGCGGCCAGTGCGGCGAGCTTCACATCGGCTATGAGCCCTCCCTTTCGGTGGACCTGCTGCCTCCTGCGCTCGCGGCTTTCCAGCTGGCCGTCTCGCGCGTGAACGTGATGCTCCATGACCTCGCAAGCGATGAATTGTACGCGGGGTTGCTCGACGGCTCGCTCTAACTGGCCGTGATGGTTCAACCCACCGGGGCCTCCGCGGACGGGCTGGTTTTCGAGGAACTGCGCCGCTACCCCATTTTGGTGGCCGTCGCGCCGGGCCATCCGTTCGCGCGCCTGAAGTCCGTCTCCGTCCGACAAGTCGCCACGGAGCCGCTGATCGTGTTACAACGCCACGACTACTCCGAGTTTCATCGGATCCTGGAGCGGATCTTTTCACCTCACAACTTCCGCCCGTGCATCGCCGTGGAATGTGACAGCACGAGTTCGTTGGTCACAGCGGTGGCGGTGGGGCGCGGGGTCGCCTTGGTCAGCGAGCACTTCAAGCGCGTGGCCGGCCAGCGCTTGGCGTATCGTCCGCTGTCGGGTGGGACGGAATTCCATCGCGTCGGCGTTGCCTGGGCTGCCAAAGGCGACGTGACCCCGGCGGGGGAGAAGTTCTGTGCAGCGCTGAGGGCGGCGTCACGAGGCCCGTTATGAGTGGACTCGCCTCGAAGACCGCACGCCGAACCGGCCACGCGTAACGGACTTCGCGAGAGCCACGTGCGGGTTTAAGTCCGGTTGGGCGTGCGCGGAAGGGCGCCTGCATTTTTGAGTGCCGGTGGTTGCACCGGGGCGCTTTTTAGCTAGAAACTGCAAAGGCACCTTTGCATCAGGGGTGATGAGGCGAGATGAGTAGCCCACCCGTACATCGACCTGTCGAGCACGTCAGCGCCGTTGCTTTCGCGCCGACGCTGGAGCGCTTGGTTCAGGCCATTGAGAAGGCCGGGATGACGGTGTTCGCCCGGATCGACCATGCGGCGGGCGCGCGGCAAGCCGGGTTGGAGATGCCGCCCGCCGTGGTGCTGCTCTACGGCAATCCACGGGGCGGCACCCCGATCATGCTGGCGGCGCCGCAGGCCGCCCTCGACTTGCCGTTGCGGGTACTGGTGCGCGATGAGGGCGACGGGCGCGTGCTGGTCTCTTTCCACCCGGTGGCGCCGATGCTGCGGCAGGCCGGGGTGCCCGAGGCAATGGCGACGCGGCTGGAGCCGGCGCAGCGTATCCTGGTCGAGGCAATCCAGCCGGGTAGAGATTGACCTGGCTCGCACGCAGAAACAATCCAATGGACGTCTACGATGACGAGCTCAAGAAATTCGAAGCGGAGGGCGCCGCACCGTTACCGGCCGCCGATGATCAAGGCTACATTGAACACGAGGCAGCGCGAATCCGGTATGCCGCTTACGGCGTTGGCTCGCCCGTCGTGCTGTTGCACGGGGGCGTCGGCCACAGCGGCAACTGGGGCTATCAAGTGCCCGCCCTGGTCAAGAGCGGCTACCGCGCCATTCTGATCGACAGCCGCGGCCATGGCCGCAGCACGCGCGATGCGCGACCGTTCTCGTATGAGTTGATGGCCTCTGACGTTCTGGCCGTGATGGAGGCGCTGCGGCTTCAAAAAGCCGCCTTGGTGGGCTGGAGCGACGGCTCCTGCACCGCGTTAATCCTGGCTGCGAAAGCTCCCGCACGCGCTGCGGGCGTGTTTTTCTTCGCCTGCAACATGGACCCAACCGGCGTAAAGCCGCCGGAAGCAAGTCCCACGCTCAATCGATGCTTTAATCGACACAGGAAGGACTACGCCAGGCTGTCGGCGACGCCGGAGCAGTTCGAGGGGTTCGTCGAAGACGTCAGCCTCATGCAGCGGACGCAACCGAACTGCTCCGCGCAGGATCTCGCGCAGATCCGCGTCCCTGTCCTGATCGTGCAAAGCGAGCACGACGAATTTATCAAACCTGAACACGCAGCATATCTGGCCGCGGCCATTCCGGACGCCCAGTTGCGCGTCCTCAAAGCCGTGAGCCATTTCGCTCCCTTGCAGAGGCCGGAGGAATTCAACGCCGCCCTGCTCGCGTTCGTGCGCAAAGTTCTCTCTTGATCCACGCATTTTGCGGCGGCATTTTTTTCGATCCGTGATGGAGTTTATTGCGAAGTAACTGGAAGAGGACCCGCGTGGGCGGGATACAGTGATGAGAATCTTCAGTTTTCTCGGTAACTGGCCGTTGCTCCGGCAAATCCGTCATTGGGCGGATGGCACCGGCCTGGAATCCATGTCCGAAAGGACGCGTGCCCTTAAGCCTCGAGTGCAAGAGGCCGAAGTCGCCCGTTCGGTTTGTCCCTACTGCGGTGTCGGTTGCGGTCAGTTGATCTATCACCGGGAAGGCAAACTCCTCGCCATCGAAGGGGACCCGGCCAGCCCGGTCAGCCAGGGTAACCTCTGCCCTAAAGGGTCGGCATCCTACCAGCTGCTTACTCACCCGAACCGGCTGACGAAGACGCTATACCGGGCGCCGCACGCCAAAGCGTGGGTCGAGATCGAGCCGGAGAAGGCGATGGACATGATTGCCGATCGGGTCTGGGAAACGCGCAAACGCGCGTGGAAGACGGAAGAGAACGGACATCCGGTTAATCATACGACGCGCATTGCGCACCTGGGGGGCGCCACGCTGGATAACGAAGAGAATTACCTCATCAAAAAGCTCTTTACCGCCGGCCTGGGCATGGTCTGCCTTTCCAACCAGGCGCGAATATGACACTCTAGCACCGTGCCCGGTCTGGGCACTTCATTCGGGCGGGGAGGCGCCACGATGGCTCTGCAGGATCTGGCCAACGCCGACTGCATCCTTATTGAAGGCTCCTCGATGGCGGAAAACCACCCGGTCGGGTTCCGCTGGGTGATGGCCGCCAAGGAACGGGGGGCCACGTTGATTCACGTTGACCCCCGGTTTTCACGGACCAGTGCCGTGGCCGACCTGTGGGTGCCGATTCGGGCCGGCACCGACATTGCATTTTTGGGCGGCCTGGTTCACTACGTGATCGAGCGCGAGAAGTATTTCAAGGACTACGTGCTGCACTACACCAACGCCAGCGCCCTCATCAGAGAAGATTTCCGCATGCCCGACGACGGCCTGGACGGTTTCTTTTCGGGATGGAACCCGGACAAGCGCCTGTACGATTCCCAGACCTGGCAATACGACAGTGACGACGTCAGCCACCCGAACCGGGACCTCACCCTGCAACATCCACGCTGCGTTTTCCAGCTGCTGAAGCGCCACTACGCCCGGTACACCCCTGAGATGGTAGAAAAGGTTTGCGGCATCCCGCAGGCCCTCTTTTTCCAAGTGGCCGAAAAGTTCACCGGGGCCAGCGGCCCGGACAAAACGGCGGCCATGGCGTACGCGGTGGGTTGGACGCAACATTCCAAGGCCGTGCAGATGATCCGGATCGCCAGCATCCTGCAGTTGCTGTTAGGCAACATCGGCCGGCCCGGCGGCGGCATTATGGCGTTGCGCGGCCATGCGTCCATTCAGGGTTCAACCGACATTCCTACCCTGTACGATATACTTCCCGGTTATCTCCCAATGCCGCGGGCCGGGATGGGCGAGGACACGCTGCACGATTACATCAGCAAGCACACGAACCCGACCGGGCTCTGGACGGAGTTCGGCAAGTACTTCGTGAGCCTGCTCAAGGCTTATTACGGGAAGAATGCAACGGCGGAGAACGAGTTCGGGTTCCGTTGGCTGCCGAAACTCAGCAGGAACCATTCTTTCTTCAAGATCGTGTATCAGATGGCGGATGCCCAGGTCGAAGGTTATTTCTGCATGGGCCAGAACCCGGCGGTAGCTGCGCAGCATGCCGGCTTCCAACGGAAAGCGCTCGCGAAGCTGAAGTGGCTGGTGGTGCGCGACATGGTGGAACTCGAGCCCGCGACCTTCTGGTTGAACTCGCCGGAAATCGAGCGCGGCGAGTTAAAGACGGAGGACATCGCCACCGAGGTTTTTCTGATGCCGGCGGCAGGCCACGCCGAGAAGGAAGGTGCCTTTACCAACACCCAACGCATGGTGCAATGGCGTGAGAAGGCGGTCGAGCCGCCCGGGGATTGCAAAAGCGAGAGCTGGTTCATGCACCAACTGGCCAAACGGCTGAAGCAAAAGGCGGCGGCTTCCAACGACCCCATGGACGAGCCGCTGCGGGCGCTGGACTGGTGGTACCCGGAAGAGGAAAACGGCGAGCCGAACATGGAAGCGGTCCTGGCCGAAATCAACGGCTGGCACACCGCGCCGCACGCTGAGGCCAAGGGCACTCTCTGGGTGAAGGACGTCGAGGGCCGGCTTCACCACGGGCCGCAAATCGACCATTACCAGGACCTCAAGGACGACGGGTCAACCGCGTCCGGCTGCTGGATCTATGCCGGCATCCTCGGGTCTGACGGCATCAACAAAGCCCATCGCCGGGACCCGCATGGTCCTTACGGGCACGGTTGGGGATTCGCCTGGCCGAGCGATCGCCGCATCCTTTATAACCGGGCGAGCGCCCGGCCGGACGGCGCCCCCTGGAGCGAGCGGAAAAAGCTGGTGTGGTGGGACCCGGTCGCGAAGCGATGGGTCGGCAACGACGTCCCGGATTTTCCGCCGGACAAACCGCCCGATTATCAGCCGCCACCCGGCGCCACGGGGCTTAATGCCCACCCCGGCGACCGGCCTTTTATTGTGCAGGAGGACGGCCTGGGCTGGCTCTACGTCCCTAGAGGTTTGGAAGACGGGCCGATGCCGACCCACTATGAACCGATCGAATCCCCGGTCTCAAACGCGCTATACCGCCGCAATACCGATCCGGTGATCGACTGGTTTACCCGGCAGGAGAACCGGTTCGCGCCGCCGGGCGACCCGCGGTTTCCGTACGTGCTGACCACTTACCGGCTCACGGAACACCACACGGCCGGGGGTATGAGCCGGTGGTTGAGCCACCTGGCTGAGCTTCAGCCCGAATTCTTCATCGAGATGTCGCCCGAGCTGGCGGAAGAATTGAAGGTGAAAAATGGCGATTACGTGACCATCGCCACCATGCGCGCCGCGGTTGAGGCCCGCGCCCTGGTTAGCCGGCGACTTCGCCCGGTGCGGGTCGGAGCAGGCCAACTCGTTCATCAGGTCGCGGTGCCGTTCCACTGGGGCAGGGGCGGCCCGATCAAGGGCGACAGCGCCTGCGACCTCCTGGCGATTTCGGGGGAACCAAACGTCACCATCATGGAAACCAAAGCGGTCAGCTGCACCATCGTGCCCGGACGGGTACCGCGCGGGCCGCAGTACCTGGAATTCATGAAGCGGATAGCGCCCCCCACCCCGCAACCTAACCTGCACCCGGAACAACCGCCGCCCGGCGCACCAGAAGGCGGCAAGTTTTCCTCGAGTTACGGCCAATACGGAAAAACAGAATGATTGGTGAAGGTCTACTTTCGACTAACCAAAAACGGCACCACTACGTTAAAGACGGCCGGACCGTCGGGTTTTACACCGACCCGACGGTCTGTATCGGCTGCAAGGCGTGCGAGGTGGCCTGCAAGGAATGGAACCAGGTGCCGGACGACGGTTTTGTTTGGACCGGGAATTCGTATGACAACACGGGTGCCCTGGGTGCATCGACCTGGCGTCACGTGCTTTTCCTAGAACAACCGTTCAACCGCGGGCCGCAAATCGCCGGCCCGATGACGGGCGCTCAGGAAGCGCCGTTCCGGTGGCTGTTTCTCTCGAACGTCTGCAAACACTGCGAGGTGGCCGGGTGCCTGGAGAGTTGCCCTACAGGCGCGATCATCCGGACCGAAACCGGAGGGGTCTTCGTGCAGGATGATATTTGCAACGGGTGCGGCTACTGCGTGGTGTCGTGCCCGTTCGGCGTCATCGAGCGCCGCGCAAAACCGCAGCCGAAAGCCGGCGGAGCGTTCAAGTGCACCTTCTGCTACGACCGGCAGCGCGACGGGTTGGTGCCGGCCTGCGCGAAAACCTGTCCGACCGAAAGCATCCTGTTCGGCCCGCTGGATGAATTGCGTGCCCATGCCGCCCGGCGCGTGGCCGATCTCCACGCGCTCGGCTACACCGACGCGCACAATTACGACCCCCAGGAAACCAGCGTAAAGGGTATCCATGCGTCCTTTCTTCTGCTGGGGGACCCGACGGCCTATGGCCTGCCGCCCAAGCCGGACGTTCCCATCATCCATTTGAAGGCAAGCTGGGGCGCGGCGCTGATCACTGCCATCGGGGCATTGGTGGCCACGATCCTGACCTTCAGCCTATTCTAACTCGAGCGCAATGCCCTCCAACGATACGCCCTCCAACGATAAGCATCCGGATTTCGAGGCCCGATTGGATCAGCTCCGGGAGGAAGCCCGCGCCACCGGCCGGGTCAGCGGACGCGGCGTTGACGTTGCCGGGGGACCTATCCCGGCGGGTTCGTTGCAACCGGCCAAGCCGGGTTACTACGGCCGGCCGGTGGTCCGGCCGCCGGTCTGGGAATGGCAGATCGCACTTTATTTTTTTGTTGGCGGGCTTGCGGGCATGGCCGGGGTGATCGGTGCGGTCGCCTGCTTTCGCGGGCATGCGGACGTCACGCGCGCGGCGATGTGGCTGGCGGCCGCAGGCGTCATGATTTCTACCGTGTTGCTGATTTGGGACCTCGGCCGTCCCTGGTTGTTTCTGCACATGCTGCGAGTGTTCAAGCCGAAGTCCCCCATGTCCGTCGGCTCCTGGATCGTGAGTTTCTTCGGCGCCTGCGCGGTTCCGAGCGCGATCGCCTTCGAGTTAGACCAGCGGCACCTGATCCCTGCCGGCAGCGGAGCCGCTTTAGCCTTGCATGTGCTCGCGGTAGTGCTTGCCGTCGGGACCGGCTTCTGGGGGATGTTTCTCGCCACCTATACGGGCGTCTTGATCGGGGTGAGCACCATCCCGGCTTGGTTTTCCCACGTGCGGCTATTACCGGCCCACTTCGGGACGGTCGGGCTGGGATCGGCGGTTGCCGTCCTGGAGTTGCTCGGGTTCCGATTGCCCGCCCTGAATGCGCTCGGCTTCCTTGCGGCAATCGTCGAGACCTGCGTCTGGCTCTTGCTGGAACTGAGGCACCACGGGGCCGTGGACCGTGCCGTGCACGAGGGGCGCTCGGGTTTGCTCCTGCGATCGGCCGGGCTCCTGACCGGACCGGCCGCGTTGATCCTGCGGGCCGCCGGTAGCATCGGAGCCGGGTTTTGGCCGGCTACCCTCCTGGCGGATGCCGCCTTTCTAGTCGGCGGCGTTACCCATCGCTTCGGCTGGATCGATGCCGGTCACGCTTCCGGACGCGATCCCGAAGCTGTCTTCGCGTCGATGCAGCCGGAACCGCCCACCGCACCTTCCCCACCGGCCCGTCAGTGATTAATGGCAAGCGGATGGAGATTACCCGCGGGCATTTAGATAGGGGCTGCGGGGTGCTTTCGTCCCGGAGGGACGGCTGATGTCAGGCAGGGACTGAAGTTTCTGGCTGATACCATTTCGAAGGCCATGGAGGTAAAATCTTGTCTTCCTTCCCCGGTACCCTGTCGGCGTTAAACCTTTTAAACCGTATAAACGGCCTAGACCCAACGGGCCGGGAGACCTCGGCCCAGGGTTTAACGGGCGAAGGCGTTCCCCTCCGGCCCAACCCTGAATGGGCAGTAGCAGGCATTGCCGGCGAATTCTGCCGCCCCATCAGGGCTCGATCGTGATTTTACGGTTACCGAGGGTAAACCCTGGGCTAAGTTCCTTTAGCCCTTCAGGCCATCAAACCGTCTCCCGGCCCGTTGGGCCTAAGGCCGATCCAACCGGGTACGGAGCAGCCTCCGGTGCCGACGCTCCGTTAGCCGACATTCTACTGAAATAACTGTCTGCTGAACGGTATCAGAGGTATGTGAAAATCGGCGGCAACCGGGTGCATTTTCCCGGGCATCTCACAACGCTCTCGGATCTTCAAAGGTCAGGTAGCACGCTGTTGGTTACCGGAACAAATTCGTCCGGGCCAGATCGATGACTTCATCACCGCGCCCGTTGAGCACGGCTCGGATCAGGTAAAGGCCGAAGCCGGTCATCTGTTGCAAGTCGATCGTCGGCGGCATCGACAATTCCTGCCGATTTACCGCCACGTCGATGAGCGCAGGGCCGTCATGCTCGAGCGCCTTCTTCAGCGCCGAATCCACTTGCTCGGGAGCTTCGACCCGAAGGCCCAGGAGGCCCGCCCCTTCGGCCATCTTGGCGAAATCCGGGTTGTGCAGGTCGGTACCGAAACCGAGCAGGCCGGCCGCTTTCATTTCCAGTTCCACAAATGCCAGGGAACCGTTGTTGAACACGACCACCTTGACGGGCAGGTTCAACTGCTTAAGCGAAAGCAAATCTCCAAGCAGCATCGCGATGCCGCCATCCCCTGAAAGGGAGATAACCTGCCGGTCCGGGAGAGCCGCCTGGGCACCGATGGCCTGCGGCAAGGCGTTCGCCATCGAACCGTGATTGAACGATCCGAGCAACCGGCGTTTCCCATTCACCGTCAGATAGCGGGCGGCCCAGATGGTCGGGGTCCCGACGTCGCAGGAGAAAATCGCATCGTCCGCTGCCAGTGCATCGAGCCTTCTGGTGAGGTACTGCGGGTGGATCGGCTTTTTACCGGGCACGCCGGTGGCCAGGTCGTCCAGGCCTTTCCGCGCTCTACGGTAATGATCAAGGCAGAGGTCAAGGTGTGAACGCTCAGCCTTGGCGTTCAGGTGGGCGAGCAGCACTTTCAGAGTTTCTTTCACGTCCCCTACCAACCCGATATCCACGCGGCTCCGGCGGCCAATCTGTTCCGGCCGGATATCGATTTGAGCAATGGTCGCCTTTTCCGGGTAGAACTGTTGGTAAGGGAAATCCGTTCCCAGCATCAGCAGGGCGTCGCCGTTCATCATGGCGTAGTAGCCGGAGGAAAAGCCGAGCAGGCCGGTCATGCCCACATCGAACGGGTTGTCGTATTCGACGAACTCTTTACCCCGCATGGCGTGCACGATGGGAGCTTTGAGTCTCTCGGCGGTCCGGATCAATTCATCGTGCGCCCCGGCGCAGCCGGCACCGGCCAGGATGGTGACCTTTTGCACGTCGTTCAGAACCGCCGCAAGCCGCTGGATATCTTCATCCGACGGCCGGACGGTTGGCCGTGCCGGGTTCAGCTTCAGCCGGGGCTGCGTGGCGATCGCTTCCTGCAAGGCGATATCGCCGGACAGCACGACCACGGCAACGCCCTGCCGCGAAGCGGCTGTCTGCATGGCAATTTCAAGCACCCGCGGCATTTGTTCCGGGTGTGAAATCATTTCACAATAATGGCTGCATTCCGCAAACAGCCGTTCCGGATGGGTCTCCTGAAAGTAATTACTCCCGATCTCCCTGCTCGGGATATGCGCAGCAATGGCCAGCACCGGCACGCGATTACGGTGGCAATCGTACAGACCGTTGATCAGGTGCAGGTTGCCGGGCCCGGAACTGCCGGCGCAAACCGTCAGGGCACCCGTAAGGTGGGCCTCGGCACCGGCCGCAAACGCGCCCGTCTCCTCGTGGCGCACATGAACCAGCCGGATTCCGCCGTGCCGGCGAATGGCATCGGTGACCCCGTTCAGGGAGTCGCCGACAATGCCGTACACGCGTTTCACCCCCGCTGCGGCCAGGGTGTCAACAAGCAACTCAGCGACTGTCTTTTTTGCCATGAATTTGCCTTTCTCCGAAGTTAGAAACCTCGGTGTGTCGGATGATTATGGGGGTAGCTTTTCAGGCGAGCCGGTACCGTCGGCTCTCCGCGTCTCGAGGCCGAAGTTCTGCCGGGGAACGGCATTGCGCAAGGCCGGTTTCACTCCGGCGAAGGTACCACGCCGGCCTCGAGCATCGCTCATTAAAACTCATCGAACCGGATTTACATGAGTCATTTTGAGATGTAAGTAGATGCGGTGGCTGAAAATGATTTAAGCGGGAACAGCGGCGGGACGCACCGGCCCCTCAGGGGTGAGGCGAAACCCGGGCTGCGCCGGCGTTTTGTATGAAGGGGCAAGGATTAGTCAGCATCAACGATATTGTTGCTGCCGCGGGATTAAGCCGGGCGACCGTCGATCGTGTAATCAACAATCGCCCGGGGGTGCATCCCAGGACCCAGGCTCACGTCCTGCGGGTCATCAACCGCCTGGAGAACGGCCAGACGCCGCAGGGGTCAGAAGCGCCGGTTGGCGAATCGCAGACGGCGTATCAGCTGCGCCTGATCATCCAGGCGAGCCAGACGTTCACGCGGCGGCTGCTGGAAGCCGTCCGGCGGGTCAACGAGGCCCAAAGCAGCGCGGCTGCCGGTTTGCAGGCCCTGGCCAGCCGCTCCGACCAGGAGACCCTCGAATTGCTGCAAGCCGTGGGCGCCGAGGCCGATGGCTTGGCCCTGGTGGCCAAGAACACCGAGCCGCTCAAGGCAGCCCTGGCCGAGTGGCGCGCGGCCGGCAAACCGGTCGTGGCGCTGGTCTCTGACCTCGACGCGGCCGCCCGGGCGGCTTACGTCGGCATCGACAACCGCGCCGCGGGCCGGCTTGCCGGGTTTTTGTGCGGCCGCTGCCTGGAACGGTTGCCGGCGGCCAAAGTGGCCGTGGTGGTGGGCTACTTCGCTTACCGTTGCCATGAAGACCGCGAGATCGGTTTCCGCTCCTTGTTGCGCCAGCGCTTCCCCAGCCTGGAGCTGGTGGAGGTCATCAAAGGGGAGGATTCGGCCGAGGCCACCTACCAAGCGGCGCTGCAGTTGTTCAAAAAACGCCCGGACATCGCCGGCCTCTACAACGTGGCCGGCGGCAACCAGGGCCTGGCCCAAGCGCTTCGGGACAGCCCGCTGGCCCGGCGCCCCTTATTCATCAGCCACGAACTGCACGAGGTCACCGAGCCGTTGCTGCGGGCCGGGGTCATCGACTTTCTGATCACCCAGGACCTGGAGGCGCTGGTGCGCACGGCCCGCCAACGCCTGCTGGAGCTCAAACTGGGGCGCGGCCCGGTGCGTGAACTCAACCACCTGCCCTTCCAGGCCGTCTCGGAGTTCAACCTCTTTGACCCCGAGCCAGCCTTGGCTTCCGTTCGGTCCGGATAAAATGGGAAGCGTACCCCGGCAACCGCGGCCAGGGCGTTGGGCTTCAGGGACACCCCTGTCGCTCCGCCGTGCGCGCCGCGTGAGGGAGTTGCCGATTGCGCCGAATGACCCTAAGCTGGTTGCCATGGCACTTGTCTTTCAGGTCGATGACCAAGGTCATCTGCACCCCCAACTTCGCTGCGACGTCTGTGGCGGCACGATCAAAAACCTCTCCGGAGGAATTGCCCTTTGGGACCGGCGAAACGAAACCCCGGGCAGCGTGCTCGAGCCCAGCTTTCACTGCGGCGGCTGCGTGGAGAGAGAGGGAGGCGCCCCTCCGCAGTCGATACCGCTCGACCTGTTCATGGTATCCTTGATGAATAACATCCAGCTCCCACCAGGCGTTCTCGAAAGCGCCGGGCGCAACTTCAGTGTATCGGCGCGCGCGTGACCGCTGTCAGGCGGGTTGAGGGGTTCAATTTGGCTGAGCTGTTCTCCAGCCCGGAGAGTCAGCCCGGCACTTCAACGTGGGGTGTGAATGCGCCCATTTGGACCCGCGACGCCTGCAATCACCGATCGCCAGTCATTCAGCGCGTCCGCTCCGCAGCGGTTTCTCTTCCATAAAAAGGAGAAACACATTGGTGATTACCAGCCCAAGCCCCGCCGTTAAGAAAATCGCGGCGAAAGCCGCACCAGCGCGGGTCCCAAGATCACTTAGCCCTTGGGCGGTCTCGGCGTTTTGAGCAAAGCCATGACTGAGAAACACCGCGCCCAGAACGGAGACACCCATCGCGCCGCCGAGCGAGCGCAGAAAGGTCGCCGCACCGGTCGCCACACCAAGGTGCGCCGGATCCACCGCGTTTTGAACACAAACAATCGCTAAGGGGAATGAAGTCCCGACACCGGCGCCGATGACCACAAAGAACGTTTCCAGCCCGACGTAGGGCAATCCACCGGCCCAGGCTGCCAACAAAAAGAGAGCAAGCGCGGCCGTCGTTACACCAACCAACGCCACTCGTTTATAATGTCTCAATCGGGTTGTCATCCAACCGGAGAACGCGGCCCCGCATACCATGCTGGACATCAACGGGACCAAGCTCATACCGGCGCCGCTCGGGCTCAGGTGCCGAACACCTTGTAAATACAGCGGGATGTAAACGCCGAGCCCCAGATTCACCGCCATCGAAAAAAAGTTCGACGCCGTTGCAGTTGCGACGGTCGGATTTTTCAACACCTCCATCGGAAGGATCGGCTCATCGCAACCGCGAATCCTCAGACCGAACAGAACCCAAAATACCAGGGACACGAAGGTCAGCCCGAGAACCTGGGGTGAGGTCCAGGCAAACCGCGAACCGCCCCAAGTCAACACGAGCATCAAAGAAATCGTCGCCAGGATCACCAGGCCCGCTCCCAGCAAATCCAGCCGATGCCGGCCATGAACGGGAGGCAGCTTTTTTAAAGGGGCGTTCAAAAAGATAATGGCGAACGCGGCGAGCGGCAGATTAATCCAGAAGATCATCGACCAATGCAGCTTTTGCGCCAGAATGCCCCCAACGATCGGTCCCGCTAAACTTGCGATTCCCCACATCCCCGAAATGTATCCTTGATATTGGCCCCGTTCGCGGGGAGCAACCACGTCGCCGATGACGGTCATGGCTAAGGCGCCCAAACCACCTCCGCCGACTCCCTGGATTGCTCGACCGGCTACGAGCAGTAACATCGATCGAGCCAAAGCCGAAATGATTGATCCGGCTACGAAAATCCCGATTGCCCAGAAAATAACCGGGCGCCGTCCTTTTATATCTGCCAGCTTTCCGCAGAGCGGCGTCACTGCGGTCGCCGTCAAAAGGTAAGCGGTGACAATCCAGGAGAGGTATTCGGCGTTTCCTAAAGAGTCCCCGATGGTGGGCAATGCAGGCGCAACGATCGTTTGATCAAGCGCCGCCAGGAACATCGCGAGCAGAACGCCGATAATGATGTCTCTCCGCGCTGCCGGATCAATTCCTCGGCTGGGACTCGTATGGGTGAGTTGGGTCGGCGGTCGGCGATTCACGGCTCGCAGGTTGCGATTGGTGCGGTCCAGAGTTCACCGCCGGGCCCCGTCACACGGGCCGGCTTGGCTTCGGATACGGATTCGCCGCTTGGTTTGGAGCGCATCCATGTATTTCGCCCACATCATTGTTTCGGTTGCACACCAATCGCTCACATCGGCACGTTCCCCCAGCGTGTCTGCCCTCACGACGGCCGTTGACGACCCGACGCGCGACTTGCCAAAGCTCTTCCACGGCTCTATCAGCCGGCTTGATCCGGATAACCCCACCCTGTCCCCCGCGTTGCCTCAGTCCTGGCTAGGGCGTGACGCTGCACAGGCCTTTACCGAAGGCGCAGGTCACCGTGGTGCCCTGCCCGGGAGCCGAGCGCACCTCGAGCGTCGCCCCGAGCATTGCCGCCCGGTACTTCATGATGCGCAGCCCCATGCCTGCCATGGCAGCCGTCGTGCGGGCAAACCCGCGCCCCTCATCCACCACGCTCAACTCGAAGCAGTCGCCGCCGTCGCGCAGCCTGATCACCACCCGTTTAGCCCGCCCGTGCCTGGCGGCGTTGCTGATGGCTTCCTGGGCAATGCGGTACAGGTGGGTTGCCGCGCCCGCGTCGGTGATGCCCACGAGCAGCTCGCCCCGAAACTCGCAACGGATCTGGAACAACTCCGCCGCATTTCCCGCCAGCTCCTCCAGCGCCGTGGTCAGGCCCCCTGCCTCCACCGCCACGGGCGCAAGGCCCCGAGCCAGCATTCGCGCCCGGTCCAGGGCTTCCTGGACCAGCGCGAGGATGCGGTTGGCCTGCGGCGCCCGGGGATGGCCTTCGGCGGCCAACTCCTGCTCGAGCACGCCACTCAGCAACTGCACGCCCCCGAGCCGCTGGCACAAGTCGTCGTGCAGGTCGTGACCGATGCGGCGCTGCTCGCGCCCGCTGATCTCCAGAATTTCCTGCTCCAGTTGCTTGCGCTCAGTTATGTCCAGCGCGATGCCGCGAGACCGCACGGGCCGCCGTGCCTTGCCCGCGCCTTCGAAGAACGTTCGACCGCGCACGAGCAGCCACCGCACCGTGCCGTCCGGCAGCAGGACGCGGTACTCCACATCCTTGATGCCGGACCCGCGTGGGTCGCGCGATTCACGGGTCGCCTCGCGGACCACCGCGTGGTCGTCCGGGTGCACGTAAATGGGCACGCAGTCCGCATCAAGGTGGAACTCTTGCTCCGGGTGCAGCCCGAAAAGGGACTGGTACTCGGGTGAGCGGTAGGCCTGGCCCGTGACCAAATCCAGCTCGTAAATGCCGAAGCCGGCGGCCTGGGCCGCAAAACGCAGCCGTTCCTCGGAGGCGCGCAAAGCTTTCTCCGTGCGCTTCTGCTCGGTAATGTCGATGATGACACCGAGGAGCCGGTGCCCTCTGCCGTCCGCCGCGGGCTGGCGCTGGGCGCGCGCCAGCATCCAGCGGTCGCCGCGTTCGGGATGTAGAACGCGCAACTGGAAGTCCATATCGCAGCCGGTCTTGATGACCTGCCAGCTGGCTGCCTGAATCCGTGCACGATCGTCGGGGTGTACCAGGGCCAGGAAATCCGGCAAACTGCGGATTGAGGCCGGATCCGGGATACCGACGATAGCGCACGACTCCGGGGTCACGAAGCTGGTCCAGCTTCCCAGATCACACCCCCATACACCGACTCGTCCGATCCGTTGTGCAAAGGCAAGTTGCGCTTCCCGCTCCCGGAGAGCTTCCTCAGCCTCCTTGCGTTCGGTGATGTCGAGCACAAAGGCGACCCCTTCCGGCCGGCCTTCAAGCCTGGCGGCCCCGACCAGACCCCAAAAGCGGGAACCGTCCCGCCGGAGGTACTCTTTCTCATAAGGGATCATGTGGCCAGTGGCCTCAAACTCTGCCATCGCCTGCCGGGTGCGTTGAAGCCATTCCGGCGGCGTCAGGCGCTCCCACCGCACGAGGCCCGCCGCCAATTCCTGCCGGCTGTAACCCATGAGGCGCAGGAATGCATCGTTTGCGTCAGTGATCCGGCCGTCAGCCGTAAAGAAGGAGATGGTAATGAAGCCGCTCTCGCTCACGTGCCGGTAGCGCTCTTCGCTTTCACGCAGGGCCGTCTCGGCCTGTTTTCGCGCGGTGATGTCAGCGCTGGTGCCGATCCATTCGACCACGTCGCCCGCCGCGTTACGAATCGGCGCGCCGCGTGACAACATGTACTGATAGCTTCCATTTGCTATGACGACGCGGTGTTCAATTTCGTAAAGGCTTTGGGCCGCGACTGCCTGGCGCCAAGCTTCATGCGTTCGGGCCCGATCCTCAGGATGGATCTGGCTGAGCCAGTCGCCGGGATGCGTTTCCGGCTCGCCATGCCCCTGGATGTTGCCGCCCTCCAGGCTCAGCTGCCGCTCCCCGTCCGGGGTCAGTCGCCACACGGCCACTGAGGTGGCATGAACCAACGCGCGGTAACGGGCTTCGCTCGCCCGCAGGGCTTCCTCAGCCTGCTTACGCTCGATCAGGCAGGCGACCTGCCCCACGTAAAGATCGGTCAGGCGTAAGTCCTGCGCCGACGGCCGGTGCGGGTGCCGGAAAAGGGTCGAAAGCACGCCGAGGGGTTCGCCGTCACGCCCGAACATCGGCGTGGACTGCACGGCCCGGAAGCCGGCGGCCGCCGCCAGAGCCCGGTAAGCGGCGAAGGCCGGATCGGCCTCGGTATCCTCCACGATCACGCGTTGGCGCCGCTCCAGGGCCAGACCGCAGGCCGCCGACCCTTCCCGAATTGCTCGAAAGGGCTCGAGCACGTCCGCTTGGTGGAACCCGCGATGGGCCACCAGTTCGAGGGTGCCGCTCCGACGATTGTAGAATTGGACGCTTCCGAAATCGGCGCCTTGAAGGGACACCGTGGCTTCCAGGATCTCGTCCAGCAGTTCATCGAGATCAGCCGCCTTGAGCAAGCGCGTGCTCAGGTCGTGCAGGCGATTCATGGCCGCCAGGTCTGCCGCGAGTTGATCTTTAAGCGCTTGCAGTTCCGTTTCGGCGCGCTTGCGTTCGCTGAGGTCAACCGTACTCACCACCCGGTAAAGCAGCCGGCCCACCTCGTCGCTGACCCCGATCACATCGATGAGCACCGGAAAACGGCTGCCGTCGCTGCGCACGTGCACGCTTTCCACCTGGCAATGGCCCTGGTGTGCGCGGCGGATAATCCCGGCCACGTTCGGCCATTCCTCGGGCGCGTAAATGTCCTCAATCAGCCGGCCCTCCAGCGCTTCGGGCCGCTCATACCCGTGCATGCGCGCGAAGGCAGGATTAACGCGGCCGATCGTCCGGCTATCCGCGTTACCGATGCACAAGCCTGCCGGGGCGTAGAAAAAGAGATCACGATACAATTGCAGTTCGGCTTCGGACCGCTTCCGTTCGGTGATCTCTTCGGCCAGCCCCACGGTGTGCACCGGCCGGCCGTGCGCGTCACGGATCACAAACACGTTGACCCGCACCCACACCGGCGAGCCGTCCTTGCGCAGGTAGCGCTTTTCGCTGCGGTAATCGCGGGTTTCGCCCCGCACCGCTCGTTGATAGGCCTGCCAGTCCGTTTCACGATCTTCAGGGTACGTGAGTTCGGAAAAAGATTTGGTCTGCAACTCTTGTGCGGAATAGCCCGTGATCTGGCAGAACGCCTCGTTCACGCGCAGGAAACGGCCCGTCTGCGGACAACCTTCCATCATACCAACGGAGGCCCATTCGAAGAGGGCGCGGTGCCGGGCCTCGCTCTGGCGGAGCGCTTCTTGGGAGGCGGCAAGCCGGCTTTGCTCCTCGAGACGTTCCAAGGCCTCTTTGATCACCGGCGGCAACCGTTCGAGTAGTTGTGCGTCTTTGAGCAGGCAGTCCAGTGCACCGCCTCGCATCAACTCCAGACCGAGACGTTCCGCGCCCGGCGCGATGAGCGCAACAAACGGTATGGACTTTCCGGTTTTATGATGCCGCTCAAGTTCTTCCTGCCCCGACGAGCCGGACAATGGGAAATCGATGAGGAGCAAATTGGCGCCGCCACGGCGTGACGGTTTGATCGCGTCCTGGATGCGCTCGGCAGTCAGGCAGGCGACGCCCGCGTGCGCAAGCGCTTTCCGGACGCTGGCCAACAACGCCTCGTCGGTTGAAACGGTGATGACGGTAGCCGTCGCCGGGCGGAGCATTGCGGGCTTATGGTCCGCAGAAGATGACAGAGAATTTTGCATCGGGAACGCTTCGTGGATCAGGTTAATGCCTGTCGGTCCTAAGGCCAGCGCAGAATGGACCGGGAAGGATTCTTTGTTCACGGCACCGGGGCCAACCTGCGTTGTGGCGCGCTGACGGGGCGGGCAAGGCCTTCAACGTGCGTCACGCCGCATACATAACGCGAAGCACCAAACAGACACAGGTCCGAACGGCGCCAGGTTAAGGGTTGCTGCTATCGAACCCGGTTGCCATCGTGGTAGATCATCAGGATTTCGGTCGTGTGCCGGATGTCTTCCAGCGGGTTACCGTTTAACACCAGGAAGTCGGCCCGCTGGCCTGGCGCGAGCGTACCGCGGTCGCCGGCCCCAAGCACGGCCGCGCTGTTCCGGGTCGCGCAGACGATCGCCTCCATCGGACTCAGACCAGCCTGAACCAGCAGTTGCAATTCCCGGTGTTCCGCAAACCCGGGAATCCTGGTCGGCAACGCCCCGGAATCCGTCCCCAGGGCAACCGTGATTCCCGCATCAAACACCGCCTTTACGTTTCGTTGTCCCATCGCCGCGGCGGCCTTGTTTTTCCGGGTATTGGGGTTGGCCTGCATCTCCTGCGCGTACAGCGGGTTTTGCCAACGCTCCAGCAGCTTGGGATCAACCGCCTGGACAAAGAACGGGTCCTGCATCCAGGCCGGCCGTTCCGCGTAGATGTACTGAGATTCATCCAGGTCGAGGGTCGGGATGTAGACGACGCCCTTGGCTTTCATCGCGGTGAGTAATTCGGAATCGATGGGCTGATCCCGAACGCTGTGCGCCACCACGTCAACGCCAGCCGCCACCAACGCTTTGGCATCGGCCAGGTAGAACAGGTGCGCCGCGACTTTCAGGCCGTTACGGTGAGCTTCATCGATGACCGCCTCAAAGATGCCGGGCGGCATCTTGGGCGCCGTCCCCAACAGATCGTCCACCCACAATTTTATCATGTCCGGATGCCGGGCGGCCGATGCCCGAACGTCGGCACGGGCTTCGTCGGCGCTGGCCGGCCGGTACATCTGGTCCTCAGGAAGCGGAAAAGGCGGCGCGCCGCGCTGCACGCCCAGGCCGCGGTCAGCGCTGAAAATGGCGGCGCCGCCGAGCGTTCCCTGGTGTTGCTCGTCACGCCAGGCGTAAAGGACATCCTTATTGCACCCCAGCGCCATGACCGCCAGCACGCCGCAGCGCTCATATTGCTCGAGCTGGCGGCGGACGTTGTCGCGGGTGTAGTGCGCCGGATTCGGTCCGAGGGCGCCCTGACACAGCCCGAGGTGGCTATGCGCGCTGATCAACCCCGGCATGACGGTCTTGCCTTGCAAGTCAACAAGTTGGCATCCCGGCGGAGGACGGACGGTGTCGAGCGGGCCAAGGTTCACGATCTTTGCCCCATCAATCAACAGGGCGCCGTTCTCCAGCGGCGCTCGCCCGGTGCCATCAATGATCCGGACACCGGTCAGGAGTGTGAGCGCCCTGCCGGGTAGAACGGCCGTCACGGCCGTCAGCAGAAGGAAGGACAACATTTTCATAGAGAATTACCACTCATTTCGCGACCGGTGACGCCCGTCGGGCTATGCGACGCAGGTCTGATCAGGAGTTTTGCGGTGCGCTCCTGTTTCATTTTCCGGCCGGCTGGAACCGCAAAGCGCCCGTCAGGCGGCGCCGGCGTTAGTTGGATCGCAGGCTGCAATCCTGGCCTGGGGTCGGGGTACCTCGGCGTCTTTTCTTCGCACCGGTACGCCCGGACCGCCTCGAAGACGAGCTACCATTTCCGCAGGGGCCGTGGGAGGCGCGCCCCCAGCGAATAGGCGCCGGCACCCGTGATGAGCAGCGCAACGGCGATCAGCAACTGCATCAGCGCGTATTCCATGCCGTGCTTGGACACATCAAAACCGTGCGGCAGGTGTACCAGGAAAATGGCCCCAAGCATCACGATGATGATGCAGATTGCCCCGAGACGAATCAGAATCCCGCTTAACATCGCTAGACCGCCCCCAACCTGCGCCAACCCAACCAGATAGCCGACCAGGACCGGCATATGCAAGAACGCGGCGAAGCCCTGAGGGCCCGGACCGCCAAAGGCGCCGAACAGGATCGCGCTGCCGTGGTAGAGAAAAGCGAGGGCACCGGCGATTCGAACAATCAGGAGCGCAGCGTTCACCTGCGCGGGTGTCGGTGTGGGTGTGGGTGTGTCGGTCGCGGTTTGCAGGTCCATTTCGAGAGGGTTTTTAGCCCCAGGCCCTCATATTTACCAGCGGTCTTTGATGGGATCGCGAAAGGCGGACCTGAGCGCATTTTTATTTTCCACCCGGCTTACACACCCGCTGCGCTATCTCTCAACGTCGTATCCCGGCCCGCCGCGCGCTCCCCCTGATCGCTTGCCGGCTTCCGAGCCGGAGGGATGTCTTCGGTTTCGTCAATTCTGCCATAATCGACCGTCCAATCGCCGGCCTCATTCTCATCATAGATTTCGACGAAACGCCGGCTCCATTCGATCTGATCGTAATTGTAGTCGCCGAAGCTTTGGACGGGCGCAACGATCACCGTGTCCACGCCCACAATGGACGCGGTAACGCGAATGTCTTGCTGCTGGAAATCTTCTGGGGTCATCCCGAAGAGCGGACTGTCTTCGTCAATCCGATGCCGCACGGTTAAAACAGCCGGAAACGCGACCAAACGGTCAAAGTCCAGTTTGAGGGAGCGGAACCGTCGCACCTCCTCGCCTTCCGCCGTGATGGCGCTCCGAATCATGAACATGCGAAACTCAGGCTCGACCATGGCTTGGTGCCGCAGGTTGGCTACGCGAATCATCAAATGAGGCACTCCATCGAACGGTGCAATGACGGCGACTTTGCTGAAGTGAATCCGCGCCGTGGGTCGAGAGAAACGCACGAAGATTAAACCGGTGATGACCGCCAGCCCGAACATGCCCACGACGATCTCGAGCATGGTGATCAGGTGCCCGTACAAAGACTCAGGATACATGTGCCCGTAGCCAACGGTCGCCAGCGTTTCCACGCTGAAGAAAAAAGCGTCGGAAAACGAGCCGGGCGACATCTCGGCCACGGCATGTGGGCTCAGCACGTACAACGTCGCAAAGATCACATTGATCAGGAGGTAGAGGCCGAAAACCAGGCCGGCGAAACCCGGCCAGCTCAGGGTCAGGATCGAATGGTAGGTATCCCGCCAATCGACCTGCTGGGCATTTAGCTTAACAAATTCGAATTGGCCGGACCGGACCCGGATGTGGCGTGGCCGTCTCATAGCTTATCGGATCAGAGGAGCATGCGATAATGCGCGTTGTCAGGCAAGGATACGCCGGATGAGCGGCCCGCGCGGCGGGACCAGTCTGCCGCTCGTTCCTCCGGAAACGGTTTAAGGCCGCTATCGTTTCATCAAACCCGCTCCAGACGGTGCCACATCGGCGGCAGGCCCCTGCGCACGCGACAGGAGGGTACCCTTTGTCGATATGAGGATGGGACAAGGCTGGGATGAAGCCCAATCCGCCCAGGGCCGTCGTGCCCGAAACGCGGGCCGCTCCTCCCCCCCTCGTCACGTCACCCCGGCGCGGACCCGGCACGTACGCCGCAACCCCGGCAGCGAACCGGCGTGATTGATCTTTGAGGTCGTAAAGCGCTGGCAAGCGTCGGACAAACCGGTCCGGGAAGCGTTCCTGGGCCGGAAGAGGGCACCTACCCCGTTGAGCAGACCGCAATCCCCGATTCGGGTCGAAATCGAAAAGTGCGCTGGCCGGCCAAGAGGGGCTGCCCGAGCGCCGGAGGTGCGGGCCGGCGGCCGAGGACGTCGTCGCACGGCGCTTCCGCGGCAAAAATGCGCTTTCAAATGCCTCGCGATCCGGTTTAGTTACAAATGGCAGTTGGATTCTCTACCCCGGCGCATGAAACGTACCCAGAAACAAGCGGACACGGCTGGCCCGTGGACAGGCCACGGGACGGCCGCTGCCGTAGTGCCCACCGTGGCTAACTCCTCCGACCTGGAGATCAAGGACGCGCAACTTATCTTCAACGCCGTCTGGCGGGAACTGGAGGGGGAGTTCGGCCGGATCCGGATGCGTTTTCCCAAGGAATTGATCCTGCTCGGAGGGGCGCCGGGCGCGGGTAAAGGCACCAACTCGGATTTCATCCGCAAGGTGCGCGGCATTGAGGCGCCGCCCATCGTGGTTTCCCAACTTCTTGACACCCCGGAGGCGCGCGCCATCAAGGCGCGTGGTGGTATGGTTGGGGACCGGGAGGTGGTCGGGATCCTGTTTCGAAAACTGCTTGAGCGCGAGCAGCAGAACGGCGCGTTGCTCGACGGCTTTCCGCGCACCCAGGTGCAGGTGCAGTGTCTCAGGCTGCTCTATGACGAGATGATCGCGCTCCGGCGGGAATTTTCCGGGACCCCGGAGGTGGTCCACTTCAAGCAGCCTATCTTCCATATCATGGTGCTGTTTGTCGACGAGACGGAGAGTGTGGCGCGGCAACTCAAGCGCGGACGGCAGGTGGTCGCCCACAACGAAGAGGTCGCCCGCTCAGGCGTGGGCGAACTATGGGAGGAACGGGCGACGGACTTCAGTGAGGCGCTCGCGCGCAACCGTTACCGCGTCTTCAAGGAGCAAACCTACGACGCGCTGCTTTCTCTTAAGCAGATCTTTAACTACCACTTCATCAACGCCCAGGCGCCCATCCCCGAAGTGCAGGCCAATATCGTCCGCGAACTCGAATACCAGAGTTCGCTCGAACTGGATCCCCTCACCTTCGACCGGCTTCGGGGTTTGCCGCTGGCCAGCGAGATCGTCCGGCACGCCCGTCAGGATCTCGTCCGGCGACTGGACGGCTACGAGGTGGAACGCACGGAGACCTTCGGACGGGTGATCGAGTTTATCGAAAGCAAGATGATGCCGATCGTGATTCGCCACGCGATCTCGGGCATGGCCAGCATCAACTCCGAAGACCCGCTCTTCGAAGACCCGTGTGCTTTGACGATGCTGATCGACATCTTTTCCGAACGCGGTTTTCACGTCACGGCCGACGTTGCGCGGGTCGGCGTGCCGTTGCGCGTCGACCTGCAAACCGGCCAGATCGTCTCCCAGGAAAAGAAGGTCTTCCGATTCAGCGTGCGGTTCCGGAATCCGGAGATCCGTGGTTAGCTCGCTTACGGCCTGCGTGCGGCTCCCACGGTCGCCTTTACGGTTGATGCGCTTGTTGGTTCCACTCGTCGTAGGCTTAATAATACAACTGGTGGCTTGAACGAGACCGGGACAAAACGGGGGGCAAGAGGCAAGCGTTGACCAGGACGTGCCGCCGCCGCGGGCCGGGTCACTCACGCCCCGGCTCCTTGGTAAACCAGCAGCAAGCGCGGCTCTGGCCGAAATCCCTAGATCGGTTCTGGTCCGCCCCCATTTTGTCCCGGTCTCCCAGCATGGCACTTGATCAATAAATGTGGCCCTGGATCATGTCACGCACGGTGTTGCCGGCGTCCCGGTCAACGCCCGCTTGAACGTCGATTTTCTGTATTTGAGGCGGTATATTTGGCAGTGGTCTTCGACCCCGACCCGCAGCATCGGCAACGTTGCTACTACTTTGCCGCCGCATTGAATTGCACGTAAACGACATGGGTTTGGGTGTACTCATAAAGGCCGTGTTTGCCGTCGGCGCCCCCGATGCCCGACTTGCGCCACCCGGCGTGAAAACCCTGCATGGCCTCGAGGTTTTCCCGGTTAATGTAAGTCTCGCCGAATCGGATCTCTTTACACGCGCGCATCGCCACATCGAGGTTGGCCGTGTAAATGGAGGAGGTCAGGCCGTATTCGCAATCATTGGCGTACGCGATGGCTTGATCTAAGTCATCAACGGCAACGACCGGCACGACCGGGCCAAAGATCTCCTTCTGCACGATCTCCATCTCTTGGCGACAATCGGCCAGCACCGTCGGCTCGTACTACCAGCCTTTGTCTCGCTCAGCACGGCGACCTCCCGTCACCAGGGTCGCCCCTTCTTTGGTCGCCCGCGCCACCATGCTTTCCACTTTGCTCAACCCCGCTTGGTTGATTAGCGGCCCGTAGTCCACCGACAGGTCTTCCAACGGGTTGCCGAACTTAGCCGCCTTCATCGCTCCGGCGAGCCGGTCCGTAAACTCGTCGGCGATTTTGCGGTCTACATACACGCGCTCGGCCGCATTGCAGACCTGGCCGCCGTTGAAGATGCGCGATCTCTTAACCGCCTCGACGGCCAAATCCAGGTTGGCATCGCTCAAGACGATGGCGGGCGCTTTGCCGCCCAATTCCAGATTAACCTTGGTGAGATTCGCGGCGGCGGCGCCCATGACTTTTGAGCCGGTCTCCACACTGCCCGTGAAGCTGACCATGCCGACGCCGCGGTGGGCCGTAAGCCGCTGGCCGACGTCAATATCTCGCCTTCGATGCGCCGGGCCCACTCGGCCATGTAGACCAGGTAATCGGCGGCAACCTCGACCTCCAGCTTGGCCAGCCAGAGCGGTTTGCCCTGCTCCTCGGTGATGACCCGGGCCAAGAACTCGGTCCGCTCGCGGATCTTCTCGGCCAGCGCGCGCAAGTGGTGGGCGCGCTCAACCGCAGCCCGCTTGGCCCAGGGCTTTTGCGCGCGCGGCGGCCTCGACGGCGCGGTCGACTTCCGCGGCGCTGCTTTCCGGGACCTGCGTGATTTCGGCTTCAGTGGCCGGATTAAGGACGGGGATCGTCTGGCCTTCGTGATCGCTCTGCACGAACCTGCCATCAATAAAATTCTGGTAGCCTTTCATGGGGAAAGCCTCTGGGGTGAGATGAACTGTCACCGAGCGAGGTCCTGAACCGAGCAGCATCAGGGACGCGTTTGCGGGAGGAGGACATCGGATGGCTGACGGTCGAGAAGCTACAAACTTGGATACAACGAATGCGGTCATCCGCGCAAGACTGACCGCAATTTTGGCAGCGCCTTACCAAGGAGCTCATCGGAAGTTCACGGACCGTGTCGCGGCCGTCCGATGAGAATGTGACCGGTTCGTCGCTTTGCAGGTCCTGGCGGTCGAGCCACACCGGGAAGCGCCGCCAGGTTCTGCTCCAGGCCGGCCAGAATTGATCGGGCTTCGGCCAGCGACAGCCCGAGCGTCCCTGGCTGCAAGGGTCCGCGTTCCAGGCACGCCACCTCCCGGACCGCTTCGGCGTGCCCCTGGTCTGACCGCACCGTGTCCACCTGCAGCGTAGCCTGGAGACGATCCGGCAACCCCGCGAACGCTTCGCCGCTAATGCGATCGGGGACAGCCCTCACCCAAAAACATTGGGGATTCTTCCCTGCACCATCCGGCCATGAGCAAAATCCCGCCGCGTCCTCAACCACGTGATCGAAATCGCCTCTCGCCACGTCATCCTGTTAATCCCGGACGCTCGCTGCTGCGAAACCGCCGATTCGCATCCGAACGATTATGATTTTGCAAACGCGTGGAATTGACCCAACTTTCACCGGAGAGGTAGATGGACGTACGGCTTGCTGCCAGTGTGGCGTTGATCGTCTTAGCGCTTTTTCCGGCGCATGCAGCCGTGCTGACCGGCGTGGTCATTGAAAACCACGCGGGCGGGCCAGGGATGGACAATGTCGCGATCAGCGTGGATGAAGCCGCGGCCGGCAACCCCACAACGTCGAAGGACGGCGGAAAGTTTACCCTGACCATCCCTGACAAACACCCCGGCGAGATCGTGCACGTGCGGGTAAGCAAGCAGGGTTACACAGTGGTCAACGGCGTCCAACTAGAGACGGTGCTGCCGGCCAACCCCGACGCAAATCCACTCACGATTATCCTTTGCCCCGAAGCCGAGCGAGAACAATGGGCCGGGCTTTTGTACCGCGTCACCAGCGATAAAGTCATTGAGAGCACGTATCAGGAAAAGCTGAGGATTCTGGAACACGAACATCACGCCGATGCTGCCCCCTTGGCCCAACTCCAGCAGGAACGCAGCCAGGCCAAAGCCGCGGCCGAAATGGCAGCTGAGGCATTCGCCAGGATTCCGCCGGGCCAGGGTTCAGACCGCTACCGGCAAGCCAAGCGACTTTTCCTGGATGCTGACCTGACCGGGGCGATTCAACTCCTGGACGACGCGAAATCGACCCCGCCGGACGTTGAGAATGGCGTGCAGGAGTGGCTGCTGAAAGCCCAACTGCTGATTCTGGGATTCCGCTTTGAGGAGGCCGGCGACGTTTACCGCCAGGCGCTGGCGGCCAAACCGGGCAGTTTTGAGGTCAATCTCGCTTACGGTGTTCTCAACCAGGCGTTGAACCGTGTTGATGACGCCAGGGCGGCGTACAGCCGGTGTTTGGAGTGGGCCAGGAAAACCGGGAACGCTGACGCGGTGGCGACGGCGCTTAACCATCTCGCCGTTCTGGATAACGATCAAAGCCGGTTCGACGATGGTCGTAACGAATACCGCGAAGCGCTGCGAATCCGCCGCAACCTGGTCGAAACCTACTCGTCGGCTATGGCCGCAACGCTTAACGATCTGGCCGTTCTGGACAGCAGCCAGGACCGGCCCGACGACGCCCGCGACGAGTATGAAGAGGCGTTACAGACCTACCGTCGTTTGGCCCGGCAAAATCCGGATACCTACCTGCCGGCCGTGGCCCTTACGCTCAATAACCTGGGCAACCTGGACAGTGACCAAAACCGGCCTGATGAGGCTCGCAGGGAGTACCAGGAAGCGCTCCAGATCCGCCGCAAACTGGCTGAGAACGATCCCCAAACCCACCTTTCGGCGGTCGCTGCAACGCTCAATAACCTGGGCAACCTGGACCGTGACCAGCACCGGCCTGACGACGCGCGCCGGGAGTATCAGGAGGCGTTGCAAATTCGCGGTAAACTGGCCCGGCAAAGCGCGGACAGTGATCTGGGGGACGTGGCTCAGACGCTTAACAATTTAGGCAACCTGGACAGCGGCGAGGACCGGCCCGACGACGCGCGCAAGGAATACCGGGAAGCTTTGCAAATCCGCCGCAAGCTGGCCGAAACCAACCCAAAGACGCACTTGCCGGCCGTGGCCGAGACGCTTAACAACCTGGCGGTGGTGGACCGCGGCCGAAGCGGGCCCGACGAGGCTCGCAAAGAGTACCAGGAAGCACTCCGGATCTACCGCCAACTGGCCCGGCAAAACCCGCAAGCGTATCTCCAGTACGCTGCCGCGACGCTCAATAACCTGGGTAACCTGGACGCTGATCAACACCGGCCCGACGAGGCACGCCAGGAGTACCAGGAAGCGCTCCAAATCCGTCGCAAACTGGCCGAAACCGATCCGGACGCGTACCTGCCGGCCGTGGCGCAGACGCTGAACAATCTGGGCAACCTGGACCATAACCGGAACCGGCCCGATCAGGCGCGCAAAGAATACCAGGAAGCCCTGCAGATCTACGAGGCCGCGGCCAAGCGGAATCCGGAACGATTTTTGCCTGTCGTTGCGCTGGTAAAGCGGCTCCTGGCGCAGCTGCCACGGTGATATTGCTATCCCCCCTGCACGGTGCACCGCGGCGGGAGCAACGCCAGTCCTTTGCCGTGGACCTTTCTCCCACCGTGGACGCGCCAAAGATTCGCCTGCTTGACGGTGAGAATGGGTATGTTAAAAGAGGACGCTCTCAATCCCCCCATCAGACAGGAGTCATAGTGAAATCACATTTTGCCACGTTCGTGCTGGCAGCCGGCCTCGTGCTCGCTTCCGGCAACGCCTTTGCGGCCGATGCTTCCGGAAATCTCCGGCTTATGGCCTTCGGTGGTGCCGCTCAACTTAAGGCGGTCACCAATGCCGTCGGGCGGTTTAATCAGAAGTATCCGAACGCGAAGGTCGAGATCGCCATCGACCCGATCTCAAACGGCTGGGGCGACTACGTCACCCGCGTCTTGTCGCAGTTTAACGCCAACAACGCGTATGACGTCTACGGTACGGCGATCGAAACATTCAGAACGTTCGAGACCCGTAACCTGTTCATTCCGCTCGACGACTACATCGCCGGCCACGCGAGCTTTTCCGATTTTGCTCCGGCCCTCTTCAAATACGCATCCTACAAGGACAAGACCTACTTTATCCCGATCGGGTGGAACAACATCATGATCAACTACAACCGGAAGCTGTTCAGGGATGCCGGTGTTGAACTCCCCAAGGCGGGCTGGACCTGGGATGACTTCCGTGCGGTCGCCAGGAAACTGACCGTTCGCGACGCGGCGGGCAACGTGACCCAGTTCGGGTATGAAGTCCCTAACCAGTTCTTTTTCGTGCAGCCATGGTTTTTTTCGAACGGAACCTCCGTCCTGAACGCAGACTGGACCGCATCCAACATGCTTGACCCGAAAGTGTCCGAGTCGCTTCAGTTCCTCTACGACCTGATCCACGTGGATAAAGTGTCGCCGATTCCCGGCAAGGACACGATGGACAACCAGTTCATGGCCGGACAGGTGGCAATGATCTCGCGCGGCCACTGGATCGTTGAGAACGCGAAAGCCGCCCACCTCGACCTGGACGTCGCCATTCCGCCGGCCAAGGTTAATGATGTCACGGTTATCGGGTTCGGCGGCTACGGAGTCGCGAGGACGTCCAAGAATCCGGAACTTGCCAAGGAACTCATCGGTGAACTCACCAGCTTTGAAACGCAGAAGGAAGAGGGCGAAGCCGGCGGGGGTGTACCCGGGCGGAAATCGGCTGCCGAGACCCCGGACTTCCTGGCTTACCCGCCGAGTGCTGCCCTGTACTATCAGACGCTGCCGCACACGCTGCCGGTACCGTCGCCGGCAAATTTCCAGGAGGTCGAAAAGATTTTTATCCGTAACTACGTCGCCATGATGTCAGGCGAAGTCTCGATCGCAGAGGGCGTCAAGCGGGCGGATCAGGAACTGAACGAATCGTTCAAGCGCCTCGCTGCCCGTCAGAGTCGATAAGGGGTGAGATTTCGACCGGGCAAAGAACGTGGCGCCTTTTTCGAGCGCAACTGCAACGCAGGCTCCGGCCGGGCGAGCCAAGTCGGACCTCGAGAAAGCACAAACGCGTGCCGGCTACCTTTTCATCCTGCCATCCGTCGCGCTCTACGCCACTTTCGTTCTGGCGCCGGTCATCCTGACCTTCGTGCTCAGCTTCACCTACTACGATCCAATGGCCGGGTCGCGCTGGGTGGGGCTCGAAAATTTCCAAAGGTTTTTCACCGGCGATCGCTCCCTTCAGATCTTTTGGAACACCCTCTGCTTTGCATTCTTCGCCGTGACGGGAAACGTCGTCGTCGGACTTCTCCTGGCGCTCGCCCTCAATCGGGCCATGCCCGCGTTTCTTCTCTACCTGTTCCGCCTCGCGTATTTCCTGCCTGTGATCATTGCCGCCGCGTTCGTCTCAATCGTCTGGGGCTATTTCTACGGCGACGATCTCGGCGTCATCAACTACTACCTGATCAGACTCGGCTTCCCTCCGGTCCATTGGCTGACGTCAAGCCGCACGGCGATGATGTCGATCGTCATCATGGATATCTGGAAAAACGCCGGCTTCTTCATGATCATCTTCATTGCCGCACTGCAGGGCGTGCCGAAGGCGATCATGGATGCTGCAACCATGGACAGCGGCTCCTATTGGCGCCGGTTCTTCCGCATCGTGTTGCCGTGGATTTCGCCGGTTGTCTTCTTCGGGATCGTCTACGCCTCGATCGGCGCACTGCAGGTCTATGAGTCAATCGTGATCCTGACCCGGGGTGGTCCCGGCGATGCAACCCGCTCGATGTCGATCCATATCGTTGAGGAAGCCTTCGGCAGCTTTGATATCGGTTACGGTGCAGCCGTGTCCGTCATTATGACGCTGGTTATTCTGATCATCACGTCAATTCAGCTTCTCGCCTCGCGGCGTTGGGTCCGGTATTGAGGTTGGGGATGCAGACCAAAACCGCCAGGCGCTGGGTTGACCGAGTCATTGTCGCCGTTATGGCCGTGCTGGGCGTGTTCATGCTCCTGCCGTTCGCCTGGCTTTTCAGCATGTCGTTCAGACCGCCAGCCGAGGCCTACAAAATGCCGCCGAGCTTCCTCCCACCTACCCTCGACTTCAAAAACTACCAAGCCGTTCTCAACTCCAGCGTTCCCTTCCTGCGTATCTATTGGAATAGCCTCGAAGTGGCCGTGCTCGTCACCCTCGGGCAGCTCATTACCTGTACTCTCGCCGCTTTCGCCTTCGCGCGTCTGAAGTTCCCCGGCCGCGACAGCATCTTCTTCGTGATGCTGGTGGGGTTGATGTTCCCCGCGCAGGTAACGATCATCCCCATTTACCTCGGGTTCGCTCAGGCCGGACTGCTGAATCGTCCGATCGGGCTCGTGCTCATGTATCTGACGTCGAGTTTCGGGGTTTTTCTTGTCCGCCAGTTCATGCGCTCGCAGCCGAAAGCGTTGGAAGAGGCGGCACTCATGGACGGCGCCGGCTACTTCAAAATATTCCTGCGAATTTCGCTGCCGCAGCTTCGACCCGCACTCTCCGCCTTGGGGATCATCACGTTTACCCAGACTTGGAATTACTACTTCCAGGCGCGCGTGCTGCTCGAACCCCAGCAGGCGATGACGCTGCCCGTCGCGATGGATCTGCTCCGCGGGTATATGGCGTCCGGCAATCTTTCCGTGGTGATGGCAGCCATGAGCATGGCCGTGCTGCCTGTCATCCTGATCTTTCTTCTTGCCCAGAAAATGGTGATTGAAGGCGTTACGATGAGCGGAATCAAGAGTTAAGGTGCTGGTCCCGCAACCGCACGCATCCCAGCCGGGCAGAGGTAGAGCGGGGCAGACGTGCGGCGTCGTCATGACCGAGACTTGCAAGGTAGCCCGCTAAACAAACAGAAAACCGATGATCATGTCGAACGACCCCAGGACTGTTAGCGACCGGTTTGTTTATACCGGCGAAAGGCGCAGATACGTCTCCTTTCCCCTCGGCGGCATCGGAACCGGCAGCGTGTCACTGACGGGCAGCGGCCGGCTGGTTGACTGGAGCATCCGTAACCGGCCCGCCATCCACCAGTTCAACGGTTACAGCCACTTCGCGGTCAAGGCAGAGCGGGACGGACATCTGCTGGGTGCTCGCGTACTGAACGGACCCTACGAGGGGACACCAGCCGGTTCGCCCAGCCCACGCAAGTTCGACGGATTTGGGTTTGGCGCGAATCGCGACTCGATGGCCGGAGTCCCCCACTTTGAGGATGTCACGTTCGTCGGGCGCTTTCCGGTTGTCGAGCTCGAGTTTCATCATGCAGGCTTTCCAGGCCGTGTGCGGTTAACCGCCTTCAGCCCGTTCATCCCGCACAATGACCGCGACTCTTCGATGCCGGTCGCGCTGTTCGCATTCTCAGTCGAGAACGACACCGGCGCACCGATTGACTACACGATCGCCGCGACGCTGGGTAATTACGGTTGCGACAGCGGCATCCACACCTTTTCGCGGCATGAGGGGCTCAACGTTCTCCATTTCACCGCGGCCGATCCGGTTGATCCGGAGCAACATGGCGACCTCGCAATCACGACGGATGGGGACGACGTCGAACACGTCGACTACCATTTTCGGGGACAGTGGTTCGACAGTCTGGGTCTCTACTGGCGAGAATTCGCGCGGGCAGGCCGCCTCCGTGAGCGGCGCTACGACAAGCCGCGTGCGACCAGGAACATGTTCCAGCAACCCGAGCACGGCACCGTGGCAGCGCGCGTCTGCGTCGCGCCTGGCGAAACCCGGCGGGTGCGCTTTGCGATCAGCTGGAATTATCCGTTCGGCAGCATCTACTGGTTCAACCGCGAGGGGCCCGGCAGCCCGCCATTCGCAGGCAGGGCGCCTACCTGGAAGAACTACTATGCTACCCAATGGGCGGACGCGACCGCGAGCGGGGCGGACGCTTTGAAACGGTGGGACGCGCTCGAGGCGCAGACCGTCTCTTTCCGCGATGCGCTTTTCGGCTCCTCGCTGCCGCCTGAAATCATCGACGCAGTGAACGGCACCCTTGGGATTCTCAGATCCGCTACCGTCATCCGGCTGGAGGGTGGCGAACTCTGGGGATGGGAGGGCCAGCACGTAAATGAAGGTTCCTGCGAAGGTAGTTGCACCCACGTCTGGAACTATCAGCAGGCGCTCCCCAACCTTTTCCCGGCGCTCGAACGGACGTTGCGCGAGACGGAGTTTACCTATAATCAGTTAGCAAACGGCGGACTGACGTTCCGACAAAGGCTCCCCCTTGGGTCCGGCTTCGACGTCATCGGACCGTGCGCCGACGGGCACTTCGGCGCGGTCGTCAAAGCCTACCGCGAGTGGAAAAACTTCGGCGACGACGCGTGGCTGAAGCGGTATTGGCCGAATATCAGGCGGGCGATGGAGTACGCCTGGTCGCCGGAGAACCCGGACAAATGGGATCCGGAAAAGACCGGCGTGCTCTGGGGCCGCCAGCACCACACCCTCGACATGGAGCTGTTTGGCCCAAACCCCTGGCTGACCACCATGTACCTCGCAGCGCTGAGGGCTGCGTCGATCATGGCAGGCGCTATGGGCGAACCGGTTTTCGCAAAGGAATGCCACGAGATGGCGGCGAGAGGAGGCGCCTACGTTGATCGCGAGCTCTTCAACGGCCGCTACTACATTCAGAAGGTCGATCTGTCCGATCGCTCGCTGCTTACTCCCTTCGACCAGGGGCGCAAGGCCGGTGTGCTCAGCGACTCGTTCATGGAGGCGTACTGGTCTGATGAGTACGGGCAAATCAAGTACCAGATCGGCGACGGCTGCCTCACGGATCAGGTCCTTGGTCAATGGCACGCCGATATCGCCGGGTTAGGTGATCTCCTGGCGCCGGAAAACGTCAGGACGGCATTGAAATCCGTGCTCAACGAAAATTACCGGCCGAGCCTCTGTGACCACTTCAATCCTTGCCGGGTTTACGCTTATGAGGGCGAAGCGGGGCTCCTCAACTGCACCTGGCCCGACGGGTCGAGCAAACCGGCATTACCGGTACCCTACGCAGAAGAGGTTTGGACCGGACTCGAATACATGATGGCGTCGTACCTGATCCAGCGCGGTCTGGTCGACGAAGGCCTCACCGTGGTTCGGGCGGCACGCGCGCGCCACGACGGGTCGCGGCGCAACCCCTGGAACGACATCGAGTGCGGCAGCTACTATGCCCGGGCGCTCTCGAGCTACGCGCTTGTTAATGCGTATTCAGGCCTGCGGTTCGACCGGCGGCACGGCGAGATCGGCTTCAAACCCGCGCGCACCGGTGACGGCGTCTATCTCTGGTCCGCCGGGTGCGGCTGGGGCGTAGTTGACTGGAACGGATCGGCCGTGACGCTGGTGGTGAAGGGCGGCGAACTAAAAGTGTCGAGACTTTGGCTGCCGGGCCTTCACGGGGCAGTCACGGTGCAGGGTCAGGCCGCCGAGCGGGACGGCGACGTAATCCTGCTCGGAAAAGATCACACCCTGCAAGCCGGCGATCGTTTGGTCGTAAGCGTGGAACCGTATGGCGAAGCTTGAGCTAAGAGGCGTCCGTAAAAGCTTTCTGTCAGTTGAAGTGATTCATGGCATCGACCTGACGGTCGAAGACGGATCGTTTACCGTATTCGTCGGCCCCTCGGGGTGCGGAAAATCGACTTTGTTGCGGCTGATTGCCGGGCTTGAAGACCTAACCTCGGGCGAAGTCCACATCGGCGGCATCCGCTGCGATCACTTGTTGCCGTCCGCGCGAGGCATGGCCATGGTATTTCAGTCATATGCGCTCTATCCGCACATGAGCGTGTACGAGAACCTCCGTTTTGGCTTGGCCAATCAGAAGATCCCAAAGGCGGAGACCGACGCCCGTATCCGGCGCGCCGCCGGGATCCTCCAGATTTCCGAACTTCTCACGCGGCGGCCTTCTCAGCTCTCAGGCGGCCAGAGCCAGCGCGTCGCCATCGGTCGCGCCATCGTGAAGGAGCCGAAAGCCTTCCTGTTTGACGAACCGCTCTCCAACCTGGACGCGGAACTCCGGGTGAAGATGCGGAGTGAAATCGTCGGTCTGCATCGCCGGCTGGGGTCAACCATGATCTATGTCACCCACGATCAGGTTGAGGCCATGACGATGGCTGACACGATCGTGGTCCTGCGTGAGGGGGCTGTCGAGCAGGTAGGAAGCCCGATCGAGCTCTACGCACGGCCCCGCAACCGGTTCGTCGCCGGCTTTCTCGGCACGCCGCAAATGAACATGCTCATGGCAACGGTGCACACGGCCACCGGAAACGGAATGACCCTGTCCGTCGACGGTGGGCGGAGCGCAATCGACGCCGCCGTGGACGGAAACAGGACGCCTGCCGGCGCGGCGTGTACCGCAGGAATTCGACCCGAACATCTCTCGCTGGCTGGTGACGGCGCGCCGCTGGCCGGGACCGTCATCGCGACTGAGATCCTCGGCTCCGAGACGATTGTGTTCGCCAATCTGCAATCGGGCGAAAACGTCATTGCCTCCGTCCGTGGAATTCGCAACCTCCCGCCGGGAGCGCCGGTTCGATTTTCCGTCGACCGCCGTTTCGTTCACGTATTCGACGATCAGGGGACGACGCTTACGCCGTTGCGGTCGTGGCGCGAGGACTATCTGGATGGATAACGCAGGGCGGTACGACGGCGCCCTCCCCGGGTACACGCCGACGCCGGACCCGTGACCGTTCGCTTCCGGCCTTCTCCCCCTCGCTCACGGAAGATCTCGCCGGGTCTGAAGCCCGGGGACCAGACTGAAATACCCATCCAGCGTCACCACCGGTGCGCCTACCTGCAAGGCACACGCGGCGATGATCAGATCGGTGAGCGGCAGGATCGTGCCACGCCGGTCCAGTTCCCATGCAAGATCGGCCGTGGCTCGCCATAACCCCGCATCCGTCGGCACCTCTGCCATAGCGTCAAACAGGTCATTCAGGTCGGATTTGATACGCGGCAAACGCACGCCGCGCAGCACTTCAGCCCGGATGACCCCACACGTCCACAGTTGACCCGCGATCAGCCAAGGCCTCAGCAAGAAACGAACGTCCTGCCGTCGACGCAATGCATCGACATAGAAAGTGGAATCAATCCGCATGGGCCGGCTTGTGGCTTGTCTCGCTCGCGCAGGGCTTCCAGGTCATAGCCGGGCTCCAGCGCCGCATCCAACTCTTGCTGGGTCCAGGGCCGGGCAAACAGCTGCGCGAGTTTGGCCGCACGCTCCGCTTGGGTCAATGCGTAGTCGATCGCCGCCTTTCGGGTGCTGAGTCCGGCCAGCGCCATGACCAGAACGCGCGGCAAGCCCCGCCATTGATGGCGGGGAAGGATAGCGCCGCTCCTGAAACGGCGTTTCCGGGTTCGTGCTTAATCGGGCGTCTGTTGCTGTTCGATGTATTGCCGAATGATGCTAATCGGCGCGCCGCCACACGAAGCGGCAAAATAGCTCGGCGACCAGAGAACGCCGTTCCAGTAGCCTTTCGCCAAGGCCGGGTGGCGGGTGCGAAGCAGGCGCGAGGAGACCCCTTTAAGGCTGTTCACGAGCTTTGCTACCGCTGTCTTCGGTTCGTAATGCACGAGCAAATGCACGTGATCGTCTTCGCCGTCGAACTCCGCGAGCTTCGCGCCAAAATCGTTGCAGACCTCGGCGAAAACGCCGCGCATATCGTCCAGTATGGCTTTGGTGAAGACGTTGCGGCGGTATTTGGCGACGAAGACCAAGTGAACGTGCAGGTTAAAGACGCAATGTCTTCCCCGGCGAAGTTCGCTTGAATCGGCCATAAGACCAAGTGTATAATGCGGGGCATGCAGCGGCTGCAAGCCTTCAGGTACGCGTTGAGGCCCGACGGCGAACAGGTGCGCCGGATGCGCCGCTTTGCGGGTTCATGCCGCTTCGTGTTTAACAAGGCGCTTGCCCTGCAAAAAGAACGCTACGAACGCGGCGAAAAGAACCTCGGCTATGCGGGCCTGTGCAAGCAACTGACGGCGTGGCGCGGCGAAGCAGAAACGGCATGGCTGGCCGATGCACCCACTCACCCGCTGCAACAGACCTTGAAAGACTTGGAACGGGCCTACGGCAAGTTTTTTGCCAAGCGCGCGGCGGTTCCCCGGTTCAAGAAAAAGGGCAAAAGCGCAGCCAGCTTCCGGTAGCCCGACCCGAAACAAATCCGGCTTGATCAAAGCAACAATCGCGTGTTCCTGCCCAAACTCGGCTGGCTGCGCTACCGCAATAGCCGCCAAGTGATTGGCGAGTTGAAAAACGCCACCGTCTCCGAACGCGGCGGCAAATGGTTCATCTCGGTGCAGACGGCGCGCGAAGTGGCTGAGCCGGTTCCTGCGTCGGCTTCCATCGTGGGCGTCGATGTCGGCGTTGCCCGCTTGGCCACCCTTTCGGACGGCACGATCTACGAACCGAAAAACAGCTACCGCCAAGGCCAGCGCCGCTTGCGCCATTTGCAGCGGGGCCTGTCGCGGAAAATCAAAGGCTCAAACAATTGGAGAAAGGCGAAAACCAAGGTCCAGAAACTGCACGGCAAGGTGAGGGATATCCGGCGCGACTACCTGCACAAGACTTCAACGGCGATCAGCAAAAACCACGCGGTCATTGTCCTTGAGGATTTGCAGGTCGGCAACATGAGCCAAAGCGCGGCGGGCAGTGCCGAGCAACCGGGCACGAACGTCAAAGCCAAGTCGGGCCTCAACAAAGCCATTCTTGATCAGGGCTGGCACGAGTTTCGGCGGCAGCTTGAATACAAACAGCAGTGGCGCGGCGGGCAGGTGATTGCGGTCGAAGCCAAGAACACGAGCCGCCCTTGTTCAAGCTGCGGACACGTTGCGGCGGAAAACCGCCAAAGCCAGAGCCGTTTTGCTTGCGTGGCGTGCGGCTACATTCAGAACGCCGACCTGAATGCAGCCCAAAACATTTTAGCGGCAGGGCATGCCGTTTTAGCGTGTGGAGAGGACGTAAGGCCACGGGCAACCGTGGCAGCCTCGGCGAAGCACGAACCCGCCGAAG
>JAFBAP010000020.1 GCA_019247695.1 Verrucomicrobiota bacterium
GGGGGTTACCAGTTCAGCCTGGGCAAGGTCTACCGACTTAAAGAGGGCAAGGACGTGCTGCTGGTGTCGACGGGGCCGCAGAGCGCCCGCTGCAAAGAGGCGGCGGAGCTGCTGGAGGGCCAGGGCGTGTCGGCCGGGGTGCTGCACGTGCCGACGGTCAAACCGGTCAACGCGCAGGAACTTGTGGAAGCGTGCGCGGCCTACCCGCTGGTGATCACGGTGGAGGAGCACAACGTGCTGGGGGGCCTGGGCGGCTTGGTGGCTGAGATCCTCTCGGAGCATTCCCCGCGCAAGGTGCTCCGCTTCGGCATGGAGGATCGCTGGGGCGAATCGGCGCCCAACGAGTTCCTGCTGGACCTCTTTGAGCTGTCGGCGGGGCGCTTGAGCCAGCGGGTGAAAAAAGTGGTGGAGGCCGCCCGATGAAACGGCATCATCGGCCTGATCAGGGCAGCCGGTTTCTCATCGATATCCGCCCGGAAACGGCGGGCTGGAAATACCTCTCCTTTAAGGTGGCGCGGCTGGCGCCGGGCGAACCCCTGGAAGCCGACACGGCCGGCGAGGAGGTCATCATCGTGCCGTTAGCCGGGCGCGGCAAAGTGTCCTTTGGCGGCCAGCCGCACGAGTTAGCCCGCAAGGACCTGTTCCGTGAAGTGCCGGATATCGTTTATCTGCCGCCGCGAACCCGGTACAAAGCGGAAGCGGTCGAGCCTTTTGAAATCGCGATCGGGGGAGCCCCGGCTGAAGGCAGGCTTCCGGCGCGGCTCATCCGCCGGGAGCAGATCGCGACGGCCACCCGCGGTGAAGCGAACGTCAAACGGGGAGTCAGCACACTGGCTGATTCGGACGAGTTGACGGAGCGGTTGACCGTCTACGAGATCCACACGCCCAGCGGCAACTGGTCAAGTTTTCCGCCGCACCGGCACGACACGCGGGATAACTCCTCTTACCATGAAGAAACCTATTATTACCGGTTTCTGCCGGAGGAAGGGTTTGCCCTCCAGCGCCTCTACACCCGCGACACCGAGCTGGATGTGGCCATCCCGGTGCAGCACGGGGACTTGGTGTTGATCCACGAAGGCTATCACCCCGTGGTGAAAGCGCCGGGCACCAACGCCTATTACCTGAACTTCCTGGCCGGCGATGTTCGAAAGATTTCGGCCGTGAACGATCCGAAATACGATTGGGTAGCGAAAGATTGGCAAGGTAATCCGATCGAGATTCCGCCAAAAGCCGGCTAGCCTGCAAGAACGACGTACAAGCTGAAGCGACGACGATCAGATCCTCGTGCAGGCTGGCGAAATGTTCCCCCTTGAGCGCATGAGCGATGACCTGTTGCTTAAAGTGGACCGCGTCGGGAAACGCTTTCCCGGCGTGGTGGCCCTGGACGACGTCTCCTTAAACGTCAGGCGGGGGGAGGTCCACGCCCTGCTCGGCGAGAACGGCGCCGGCAAAAGCACCCTGCTCAAGATCCTGGCCGGCGCCCAGTACCAGGACAGCGGCCAAATCGACTTTGACGGCAAATCCCTGGGACGCGAACTGCCCCATGAACGCCAGCGGCTGGGCATCGTGACCGTCTACCAGGAGTTCACCCTCATGCCGAACATGTCGGTGGCCGAAAACATCTTCATCGGGCGCGAACCGGTGCGGGGCAAATTCCTGAGCTGGCCCACGATGATCAAAGAGGCCAGGGCCGTGGCGGCAAAACTGGACCTGCGGGTTGACCCGCTCACGCCCGTCTACGCCTTGAGCGTCGCCGAGCAGCAGATGGTCGAGATCGCCCGGGCGTTGACGATGAACGCCAGGCTCATCATTCTGGACGAGCCCACCGCGGCTTTGAGCGACCGGGAAGTCGAGAAACTCCACCAGATCGCGCGCGACCTCAAAGCCCAGGGTATCAGCATCATTTACGTCACGCACCGGCTCGGCGAGGTCAAACAGGTTTGCGACCGGCTCACCGTGTTGCGCGATGGCAAGTACGCCGGGGAAGCCGACGTTAAGGACGTCAGCATCGACCAGATCGTGCGCATGATGGTGGGCCGCAACGTGGAATACCTGGCGGGTGAGCACCATCAGGGCGGTGAAGTGGTGGTGCGGGTGGAAAACCTTACGCGCCTGAAACGGCTGCCGGGCAGCCAGGCGGTGCCGCTGCGGGGTATTACCCTGGAGATCCGGCGCGGCGAAATCCTGGGCTTGGCCGGCTTGGTAGGGGCAGGCCGAACCGAGATGGTGCGGGTCTTGTTCGGGGCCGACCCGTTCGAGAGCGGTCAGGTCTATTTTGAAGGACGGGCAGTGACCGTCTCGTCGCCCGCAGAGGCGATCGAACTGGGGATGGCGTTGGTTCCTGAAGACCGCAAACAGCAAGGGTTGTTTCTGACCCATTCCATCCGGATGAACCTGACCTTGCCGAGCTTGAAGAAGTTTCTTATCCCGCCCTTCTTCATCGACCAACGGGCTGAAAGCGAGCTCGTCGAGCAGTACCGCAAAGCCTTGAGCATTCGCATGGCCAACCAGGAAGTCATCGTTGGCACGCTGTCCGGCGGCAACCAGCAAAAGGTGATTTTGGCCCGCTGCATGGCCCTTAAACCCAAGTTGCTCATCGTCGATGAACCTACCCGCGGCATCGACATCGGCGCCAAAGCCGAGGTGCACCAACTGCTGCGCCAGTTAGCCCGCAACGGCACGGCGGTAGTCGTGGTGTCTTCGGAATTGCCCGAGGTCATCTCGCTCTGCGACCGGATCGTCACGGTGAAAGAGGGCCGCATTACCGGTGACATGCCGGCCCGGGAGGCCACCGAGGAAAAGCTGATGCAACGAATGGTGCTTGCCCAGGGTGAACAGCACGTCCAGGTTGCATCCCCCACCGCCTGATCGCAACCTCCCTGCCCGATTGTTTTCCTATATGGCTCAGCCTACCCCCGCCGCCACGACCGGCAAGGTCGTTGAACCGCCGCAAAGGCAACGCTTCGAATGGATCGGCTTCCTGCAAAAGTTCGGGGTTTTCATTTTCCTGATCCTGCTGATCCTCTTTTTCACATCCCAGAACCCGCGGTTTTTGTCGGTGCGCAACCTGTTCAATATCCTGACCGACGTCTCCATCTACGGCATCATGGCCGTAGGCATGACGCTGGTGATCCTCACCGCCGGGGTGGACCTGTCGGTTGGAGCAATCCTGGCGCTGGCGGCCATGTGCGGGGCCGGAGCCGTTAAGGGTACCGGCGAGTCGCGCTCCGAGACGCCGGACCCGCACAAGTTCGGGGGCTTGAGCTGGCTGATTGCGTTAGTGATCTGCATCGGGTTGGGCACCCTGGCCGGGTACATTCAAGGCAAAGTGAGCACGAAGTTCCGTATCCCGCCCTTCATCGTGACGCTGGGAGGCATGACGGTGTGGCGCGGCGCCACCCTCCTGATCGGGTCCGGTTCGCCCATCAGCGGTTTTGACCCGGGCTATACCTGGTGGGGCAACGGCTCGTTTCTCGGCGTGCCGGTGCCGGTACTGGTGTTTTTGGTGGTGGCCGTGAGCGGCTACATCGCCTTGCGCTACACCCCGTACGGCCGGCACGTCTACGCAGCGGGCGGCAACCCCGAAGCGGCGCGGCTGACCGGGCTGCGGGTGGACCGGGTGCTGACCAGCGTGTACGCCATCATGGGCTGCCTGGCCGGCCTGGCCGGCTTCATCCAGTCGGCGCGCCTGAGTTCGGCTGAAGCGACGGCCGGCTTGGGCTATGAACTGACCGTCATCGCCTCGGTGGTCATCGGCGGCACGAGCCTGATGGGCGGTCTGGGCGGCATTGCCGGCACCGTGGTGGGCACGATTCTGATCGGCGTGTTGCTCAACGGGTTGGTGATCATGAACGTCAACCCCTATTACCAGCAGATCATCATCGGCATAATCATCGTGCTGGCGGTCGGCTTCGACACCTACGCCAAATCGCGGCGCGGCCGGAGATGATCGGTCCTAAGGTTCTTTCTTGCGCATCTCTCGGCAAGCCCGGCAGCGGAGAGTGCTCCCGGGCTTGCCGCCGGCCGTGGCTGCAGATACGCTAAGGCTGGGTGCGCCACCTCGCACTGACTGAGGGTCCGGGAAAACCTCTTGCCGGGCGGAGCGCTCGCTGCTCTTTCCAGGCAAACGCGCTTTATATGCAGTGGGACATTATCGGACTCGGTTGTAGCTCGGTAGATGACTTCCTTTACGTTTCTGAATTTCCGGGACCGGACGAAAAAGTGGCGGTCCGATCTCACGACCGTCAGTGCGGCGGGCTCACGGCTACGGCCCTGGTCACGGCTTCACGGCTGGGAGCGCATTGCGCTTACGCGGGTCTGTTGGGACGGGATGAGCTTTCACGGGTCGTTGAAGAGAACTTCCGCCGCGAAGGGGTGGACGTCTCATTAGCCCCGCGGGACCCGGCCGCGCGCGTGGTTTATTCTCTGATCGTGGTCGCCGCCGCGACCGGTTCGCGGAACGTTTTCTTTCAGACGAACGGCCGCATCGGTGCGCACGAGAGCTTGCCGGGCGAAGCCGTCCTGCGCTCGGCCCGGGTCCTGTTCCTCGACCAATACGGCATGGCCGGTAACCTTCGCGCGGCGCGGATTGCACGGTCCGCCGGCGTGGCCGTGGTGGCGGACCTCGAGGACGATACGGATCCTCGATTCAATGAACTCCTGGCCCTGGTCGATCACGTCATCCTCTCAGAGGCCTTCGGCCGTAAAATCACCGGCGCGACGTCGCCCCAGACGGCGCTGGAACGCCTGTGGGCGACCGATCACCTCTGGGACATGGACCGGCAGGCCGTCGTGATGACTTGTGGAGCAGGTGGTATCTGGTTCTCGGGAACCGACCGCGTGCCCCGGTACCAACCGGCGTTCCGGGTCCCGGCCGTGGATACAACGGGCTGCGGCGACGTGTTTCACGGTGCCTATGCGGCGGCGCTCATCCAGGGAATGCCGCTCGCGCAGCGGATCTCCTTTGCAGCCGCAGCGGCCGCTTTGAAAGCGACCAAGCCGGGTGGCCAACGCGGCATCCCCACCCGCGGCGAGGTTGAGGGGCTTCTCGCTGCAAGCAACACCTCTGCCGGGATCGACCGCACCACGGCAACCATGAAGCCGGCCGTGCCATGAACTTTCAGCGCGGTACCCGGGCAGGGATCCTGAAGCCGCGCGTATGGCCTTTATAAGGGGCAGCCGGGCGAACCGGCCGTGCAGGCGTTCTCGTTTTTCGTCATTTCATACCTGATATAATAGCTAGGAAATAAGACGAAGCCAGCCGCACTTATGTATGGACTGTAATACCCAACCCTGATGTGCTGTTTTCAAGAAAAGGAGTATTTAGTAAATTGGTAATACTCCATGATGCTGCGCAGTAATAAATAACACCCCACTACCATTTAGGATGAAGATTATTCTTTTCTCTTCCAAGGTCCGCAAAGGTTTTGCGGTCGCCCTGACCCTCTTGTCGTTGTCGACGCTGGTACAGGCCGCACCCAGTGATTCGGGAGCACCGGATCAAAATGAGCCCTGGGCGCGTCTTTGCCGCCGCTGGGTCCACTTTTGGGACCATCATGGCTGGGGCGGTTGGGGAGCATCGGAGCCCGTCAGGGTGCACGAGAGCTCGTGGCAGAATCCTCACCTGGTCAGCGCGGCGAGGCCTAACGGCTCCTCGTACGCGGTCACAGGGAACGGGTCGGTTCCGGTAGTTCCCGAAGCCAACGCCGGCATGGTGTTAATCCCGGTCATGGCGGCCGCGCTGTGCTTATCCACGCGCCGGTTGTGGGTTGCAAAAGCCTCAGCGGACACCGAAGGCCGAAAGGGAAGCCGGTAAGGGTCCAGCGAATTTCCTGTTATCAGCTCTCGAGCGGTGTTACCGGGCGAGATGCGGCATTTGGGGTACGTATCAGCATTTGCTTTATGTACCTCTAAGAATTACCCTGCCTTGCATCTCAGCACTCGGCTGTATTTTTGCATTGCGTATCAGGAGCAGCCCTGATACACCCTGGGCGATGCACGTTATTCTTGCGGTCGAGGCGAACGCCGGGTTGGTGATGATTCCGATTGTGGCAGCAATGTTTGTCTTCTCCTGGCGTCGGCTATCGCGCAAGTCAAGGGAGCAGGACGAGACCGGCAAGGGGAACTAGCAGCGAGACGATTTGATGGCCTGAAGGGCCAAAGGAACTTAGCCCTGGGTTTCACCCTGGGAAGGCGTTTCCCCCCGATCGAGCCCTGAAAGGGCCGCAGAACCCGTGAGCAACGCCTTCTGCCGTCCCTTCAGGGTTCGATCGTGATTTGACAGTTACTCAGGGTAAAGCCCTGAGCTTTACCCGCATTTTTTGAGAGCAGCGCGGGGACAGCCGTGACCGTCGTACGGCCCGAAGGGCCAAGAGAACATAGCCCAGCGTTTACCCCTCGACCTGACCCGCAATTCTGCCACCGTCAAGCAAGACCCGGCACGCGCCACGCATCCGCGCGTC
>JAFBAP010000021.1 GCA_019247695.1 Verrucomicrobiota bacterium
TCGACGGCGGCAACTGGCTGGCTTAGCGTCACACAGCGGGCACGGCGATTTGGCGGGCACAACGTAAGAGTTCACACGGCGAACACGGCGAGCCACGGCGAACACGGCGGAAAGAGGGGGAGAGAGTTCGGAGTTCGGGGCTCGGAGGCGTGCCGGGAAGACAGGAATCATCCGCAGAACACGCAGAAGAACGCAGAAAAGAGAAAACGTCCACAGATTACACAGATTGACACAGATTAACGGGTACACGGCGGCGACTCTAAGGCTGACACTCGCACCCACCCCCCAGGATGCCGCTCCGAACCCCGAACTCCGAACGTCCCTCCCCATTTGTGGCATTTTTCCGCTTGTGGCATTTGTGGCATTCCCCCCCGGCACCGGCCCGCTTGACCCGGCGTGAGCGGACCGTAGTCTTCCGGTAATGATGGTGCGCGAGAAATTGACCTGGGAAGACGTGTGCGCTGACCCGAGCCTGCGCGACCTTCCTTTTAAGATCGAGCTCAATCGGCTTAATCAGATTGTGATGTCTCCGTCTCATCCGCGCCACAGCCGGCTTCAGAGCAAGATTGCGCGGATCCTCGGGGATCTGCTGAGCGGCGGCGAGGCGATCGTAGAGCTTGCGGTTGACACCGAGGACAGCACGAAGGTTCCCGACGTGGTCTGGGCTTCCCGGGAGATGATCGATCGCCACAGCAGCGACGTGGCCTGGGTGAGAGCACCTGAGATCTGTGTGGAAGTCTTGTCGCCGGCCAATACCGTTCAGGAGATCGCGCAGAAGCGGGCCCTTTATTTCGAGCGCGGTGCACTTGAGGTGTGGGTTTGTTCCTGGGACGGCCGGATGACTTTCTACGGTCCGGAGGGAGAGCTGAAGGGATCAACGCTTTGCCCGATGTTTCCGGATACGATCGTGCTTTAGTGGGCGTCAAAAAGTTGTTACACCGGTTTTCACGTTTGTTGAGCGGTCTTTGCCCCCTCAACCGTCCTAAGAATGGGTGTAGTAATGCAGCGCACCGGCTGGTTTCCCTTCAGGCGCGCAAACGGGTCTGTGGTGGACGGCCGGTGCGCCTCGGTGCGCGGCAGGACAGGCTCAGGCCCGTGATTGCGGAAGCCAGCGAGCCGAAGATGATTCCGGCCTTTGCCTGTTCCACGAGTTCCGGACCGCCCGGGAACGCCAGGTTGGAGATGAACAAGGACATGGTGAAGCCGATGCCTCCGAGGCAAGCAACTGCGCGCAACTGACGCCAGTTGACTCCGGCCGGGCATTCGGCGACGCCCAGCTTTGTGGCCAGCCAGCATGCCCCGAGGATACCGGCCGGCTTGCCCAGGAACAGCCCCGCGATGGTTCCGAGCGAAACCGGACTAGCGAGCCGGGAAAGGAGGATCGGGCCGTGCATTGCAAGGCCGGCGTTGGCCAGGGCGAATAGCGGCAGGATTAGGAAGCTGACGAAGGGGTGAAGCGTGCGTTCCAGACGGTGAAGCGGCGTTGGGTTCTGTCCGTACGCGCTTTCCGGGAGAGATGCTGCGCCAAGGGGCGGTTTGACGCGTAGCGGCACTGCGAGGGCGAGCAGGACGCCTGCCACGGTGGAGTGTATCCCCGATCTGAGCACTGCCAGCCAGAGAACCAGGCCGATGAGCAGGTAAGGCGCCAGGCGGCGTACCCCCAGGCGGTTGAGCGCGAGCAACAAAGCGAACGTTCCGGCCGCGACCGCCAGGGCCGGCCACGAAAGGTGGGCACGGTAGAAGATCGCGATGGCCAGGACCGCACCCAGATCGTCGATGATGGCCAGCGCCGTCAAGAACACCTTGAGCGCAATCGGCACCCGGTGCGAACCGAGGAGCGCGAGCACCCCCAGCGAGAAGGCGATGTCCGTCGCCATCGGCACGCCCCAGCCGCGCCCCGCATTACTACTGCCGGCACCGGCGCTAAAAACGGCGTAAACAAGCGCAGGGACAACCATGCCGCCGAGCGCGGCGGCCGCGGGTAAGACGGCTTTTCGAATACCGGACAGCCGGCCCTCAACCAGCTCGCGCTTGATCTCCAGGCCAACCAGCAGGAAAAAGACCGCCATCAAACCGTCATTTATCGCGTGGGCCAATGACCCATGCAGGGCGAATCCGCCGAGGTGAAGGCTGAGCGTGGTGCCCCAAACCCGCTGGTAAACGTCGCTCCAGGGTGAGTTGGCCCACGCCAGAGCCATTGTTGCTGCGACGACCAGCGTCAAAGCACCCGCCGACTCCAGTTCGATGAATTCAAACAGGGGCCACACCAAACGTCTGAAACCCGCCGGCGCGCCGACACGAAGCGTCTCGTTCGTCGTCACGACGATTTGCTTGCCCTGAATCGAGCTCACCCTCAACCGCAATCGAGAATACAAAGGGTTCGCGGCACACGGCGCCTCCGAGCCCCGAACTTCGAGCTCTTCCCGCCGTGTTCGCCGTGTGAACTCTTACGCTGTACCCGCCCGATCGCTGTGGCCGCCGTGTGAACTCTTCCGCCGTGCCCGCCCGATCGCTGTGACCGCTGTGTGACCGAACTCCGAACTTCACCTTTGGTGGCACGGCTTCAGCCGGTCCGTTCAACGTGCCGCCCCTTGCAACCCGGTGTAGCATTCGAGGTATTTGAGCCCGGCGCCGGTGTTGAAGATAACCGCTGACTGGTGCGCCTGAATCCACCCGGACCGCCGGAGTTTACTCAAGTCCACCGGCAGCAGAGGCGTCCATCCCTCGCCGAGGGTAACCGGAGCAGTCTCGGGTGCGAGCGGCAGGAGTTCCCGATAGCGCCACAGCGACGCTTCCCGGCCCGCAAGCCTTTACCGTCCAAACGCCGCGCGGGCGGCCGGCAGATCGTACCGGGCCAACAACGGGCGGCCGCAGGCGCGGCAGACCGTCTGAATTTCATCTTTCGAGTGCCCCTTGCCGCACAGCCCGCAAACCAGTTCGATCAAAAACACAAGCGCCTCGTCACGATAAATGGAAGGTCGGCCGCATCAACGGTCCGTGTGCGACGTGGTTGCGCCGGATGACAGCAAGCCGGCAACTTTCGTGATTGCGCCCTTGATCGAGGTGAAATGTATACTATTTAAGTAGGCATTCCGGGCGCCACCGCGGCAGCCTGCCTTTGCCGGAATAAACAGCCTGAAGACGATGAGCCCGTTCAATAACCTATACCGGCGCGCCTTGATCGGCGTGCTCCTGCTGATGCTGACGGCGGCGGTGATTCCCTCGAAGGCGGAATTTGACTCAAAGCTCTTTCGCATCGGGTACCAAAAGGCCGCCAACACGCTGGTGCTGCTCAAAGCCCATGACGCGTTGACGAAGCGTTTGCAGCCGCTGGGGGTTGAAGTGGCCTGGTCGGAATTCACCGCCGGTCCCCAGTTGATGGAAGGCTTAAACGCCGGCGCCGTCGATTTCGGTTACGTCGGCGAAGTGCCCCCGATCTTTGCGCTGGCGGCAGGGGCAAACTTCGTCTACGTCGCCTACGAACTGCCCACCCCGGAAGCCGAAGGAATTTTGGTCGACAAAAACTCGCCGATTCACACCCTTGCCGAATTGAAAGGTAAAAGGGTGGCGTTCAACAAAGGGTCGGACGTTCACTGGCTGGTTATCCGCGCTTTGCAGGATGTGGGTCTCACTTACCGCGATATCCTGCCTGCATATCTGACGCCGGCGGATGCCCGTGCCGCTTTCCAGCGCGGCGCGATCGACGCCTGGGCGATTTGGGACCCCTTCTTCGTCGCGGCGCAAAAGCAACTTGGCGCCCGCGTCCTGACCAACGCCGCGGGAATCGTGAACCGGTACCAATATTTTCTAAGCGCACGTCCGTACGCGGAGAAACGGCCTGACGTGCTCAAGATCGTCCTCGAAGAAGCCGGCAACATCGGCCGATGGGTACGGCAAAACTACCCGTCCGCAGCCGCCGAATTGGCACCGGTCCAGGGATTGTCGCCTGACGTGATTGAAGCCGGGCTCCGGCACTACCAGCACATCTACAAACCGATTGATGGCGCCGTGTTGGCGGACCAGCAGAGAATCGCTGACGCCTTTTACGAACTAAAATTGATTCCGAAGAAGATCTCGGTGCGCGATGCCATGCTGCCTGCCAATCTCCAAGGTGAAATGAGTGCGCCTTCACCTGCCTCAAGGCCTTGAAGGCGGTCCATCGACGCATCGACGAGTCTGAGCGCCCGCCTTGCCGGGTACGGTGTCGAACGAAAGCGTCAGCTTCGCATGACCTCTGCCAGCACCTTTTCCTTGAGGCCGATGAAAGCCCGGCCCGATCGCGTGCGAGGCCGCTCAAGTTCCACGGCCGTTTCGAAGGTCAGTTTGCCCCCCTCCATGACCAGCACCCGGTCCGCCAACGTGACGGCTTCCTCCACGTCGTGGGTCACGAGCACGGCCGAGAACCGGCTTTCCAGCCAAAGCCGTTCGATGAGGTTTTGCATCTCCAGCCGGGTGAGTGCGTCCAGGGCCCCCAAGGGTTCGTCAAAGAGGATGAGTTCCGCTGCGCTCGCCAAGGCGCGCGCCAGGGCCACCCGTTGGCGCTGGCCACCCGACAAAACCAGCGGCCACTCGCGTTCCCGCGCACCGAGTCCGACGTGTTCGAGGGCTTCGCGGGCAATCGGGCGTCGATCCGGTCCCCGGGGCGTGGCCAGCAGGACGTTTTCAAGGACCGATAACCACGGCAGCAGCGCGGCGTCCTGGAACATCAGCCGGGCACGCGGATTGATGCCGGCTCCCAACGGTTCATCCTCGATGAGGATACGTCCGGAACTCGGCTTCTCCAGCCCGGCGACCAAGCGCAGCAAGGTCGATTTCCCGCTGCCGCTTCGCCCGACGATGGCGACCACTTCGCCACGACCGATCTCGAGGCTCACGGGGTGCAACGCCGTGTTGGCTCCGAAGCTTTTGGAGACGTTTTCAACCCTAAGCAACGCCTTTGAAGAAGGCGCCCGACTAACTCTGGTCTCGTGTTCTGCAAATGGTGTGATGATGGTAGCACTCATGTTAGGCAGTCCGGTAGGCAGGATTCCAACGAAGGAGGTAACGTTCCAACAGGCGGGTTAGCGTGTCAGCCAGCTTGCCCAGGAGGGCGTAGAGCAGGATGCCCAGGAGCATGACGTCGGTTTGCAGAAAATCGCGCGCGTTCATCGTCATGTAGCCGATGCCGTTGTCGGAGGCGATGGTTTCGGCGACGATGAGCGTCAACCAGGTAATACCCAGCGCATAACGCACCCCGATCAGAATCGACGGCAGGGCACCCGGCAGGATGACTTTGCGGAGCAAATCAAACCTGGACAGGCCGTAGCTGCGCCCCATCTCAACCAGGCGCGGTTCAACGGAACGGACGCCGTGGGCCGTGTTGAGGTAGACGGGGAAAAAGACGCCGAGCACGATAAGAAAAAGTTTCGCCGATTCACCGATGCCGAACCACAAGATCACCAACGGGATCAGCGCGAGGTGCGGCACGTTCCGGACCATCTGCAACGACGAATCGAGCAGCCGGTAGGAGAGCCGCGACAGGCCGTTAATCAGGCCGAGGAAAAAGCCAAGCCCGCCGCCGATGGCAAAACCAAGAAGGGCGCGACGAAAGCTCTCGAAGAGGTGTAACGGCAGTTCGCCGGTCTGCGTCAGGTGCCAACCCGCCTGGCAAACGCTCAGGGGGGAGGGCAGAACCCGCGGCGGCAGCCATCCCAACGAAGACGCCAACTGCCAGAGCGACAGAAACATTAACGGCAAAATCCACGGTACAAATGGACCCGGCGCAAAGCGGAGCAATGGGTTGGATCGTTTACTTCGGGACGCAGTCATAATTCAGGAAAAATTCAGGATGCAGAGGTGAGGGCGGCCGGTATCACGTCGTTGGCCATGATCTCGCCTTGCAAGGTTAACCTTTTGGTTCCCGGTGCTTCGGTGTGGCGCAGCGGCAAACGCGGCAACAGCAGTTCTGCCACCCGGTAGGCTTCCTCCAGGTGCGGGTACCCGGACAGAATGAAATTTTCGATGCCCAGTGCGTGATACTCGCGCATCCGGGACGCCACCGTCTCGGCGCTGCCGACCAGCGCCGTGCCGGCACCGCCGCGGACCAGCCCGACGCCGGCCCACAGGTTCGGGCTGATCTCAAGCGCTGCCCGCGACGTCCTGGGGCCGCCCGGACCGTGAAGGGCGAGCATGCGTTTCTGGCCGTGCGAGTCTTGCCGGGCCAGCGTTTTCTGTGCCTTTTCGATGGTGGCCGCGTCCAGGCGGCTGACCAGGCGATCGGCGGCGGCCCACGCTTCGTCATCGGATTCGCGAACGATGACGTGCAGACGGATGCCGAACCGCAGGGTGCGTCCCGCCTTGGCCGCAGCGGCGCGCACGGTCGCAACTTTTGCGGCGACCTGGGCCGGGGGCTCGCCCCAGGTCAGGTACACGTCCACGTGTTTGGCGGCGACCTCAATGCCCGCCGCCGACGAACCGCCGAAATAGAGCGGCGGATAAGGACGCTGCAAGGGCGGGATCAGCGCACTCGCACCGCGAACGTGCAGGTGCCTGCCATCGAAATCGATCGGGTCAGGGTTACGCGACAGGATGCCGCGCCAGATCGACAGAAATTCGTCGGTGACCTCGTAACGCCCGTCGTGTTCGAGGAAAACGCCGTCGCCAGCCAGTTCGACCGGGTCGCCGCCGGTGACGACGTTGATCAGCAAACGGCCGCCGCTGAGGCGGTCAAACGTGGCGCTCATGCGCGCAGCCAGGGTGGGCGAAATCAGCCCGGGCCGCACGGCCACCAGGAAGCGTAAACGGCGGGTTTCCGGGATCAGGCTCGACGCAACGACCCACGCATCCTCGCACGACCGGCCGGTCGGCAGGAGTACGCCGTAAAAGCCTTGCGCGTCCGCCGCAGTCGCGACCTGGCGAAGGTAATCGAAATCCAGGATGCGGCCGCCCTCGGCGGTGCCAAGGTAACGGCCGTCTCCATGCGTAGGAATGAACCAGAAAACTTTCATAGACCTGAAATCATCCCGCGATAGACGTCGTCCGAGACCTGGACGGCTTTTGGGATGATGCCCAGACGTGCAAATGTGTCCGCAACCCCTTGCTGTTCGGCCACGATCGCGGGCGTGATGGGTAAGAGGGAGTGGTAACGCGTACGGCCTTCCGAGCGCTCCAGCACCGTGGCCGGCAGCCCCAGCTTTTCCGCCAGGAGCGTAGCCGTTCCCTTCACATCCGCCTGGACGCGCCGGCCGGCTTCCCGCAACGTCTCCAGGATTACCGGAAGTGTTTCCGCCGCCGGGCTGTCCAGGTAATCCTTTCGAGCAAAATAAAATTCCCGGAAACCGGTCAGGCCTTGCCCGGTCGTCAGAACGCGCGCCTTCAACTGGATTTCGGCCGCAGCAAAGAACGGGTCCCAAACCGCCCATGCGTCGATGGCTCCCGATTGGAACGCAGCCCGGGCTTCCGCCGGTTGAAGGTACACCGATTTGATGTCGGCAAAGCTCAAACCGGCCTGCGCCAGGCGTTGCGCCACAAAAAGGTGCGAACTGGATCCACGCGCGAACGCAACCCGCTTGCCCTTCAGGTCCGTCACGGTTTGAAGCGGCGAATTTTGGGGCACGAGGAGACCGGAACTATCCGGGCTCGATTCGGTGGTGGCGACGTAAATGAAAGGTACCCCGTTGACTTGTGCAAAGATGGGCGGCGGTTGGCCGGTATGCCCGAAATCGACGGCGCCGCTGTTCATCGCCTCAAGCAGGGGAGGTCCGGAGGTAAATTCACGCCATTCCACAGCGTATCCCAGGGGCTCCAGCCGCTTTTCCAGCGTGCGCTCACCTCGCACGAGGAGCAGAAAGCCCGACTTCTGATAACCGACGCGCAAGATCTTGGGCGCCGCGGTGGCGGCACCAACCGACAACGCGCAGACCGGAAACAGGATCGCGAGAGGCCACAAGCCCTGAAGAAAACGTCGCATCAGGCATACGAAAGTCTACTAAGCCGATATAGTCAATCGTCTTTGTGAGTTTAGTCAGCAACACAATGCGCCTCTCCCCGAGGGCGTTCGTTCGCCCTATCGCCGGGGATGAATGCGCCCGCCGGCCCAGTAAACAGCAGCCGCCGAGAGCGGCACCTTCACTTTAACGGCCGGTTACTTGCGCACGGGCATGGTAAGCAGGTACGCCGGACCGGACGCAGTCCGTGCGGTTCTCCGTTCGCCCCAGGGCCGCAAAAACCAGGTAGCCGAGAGTCACGGCCATAAGGGCGCAACGCTCATGAGCGGCGTCCGTGCAAACGGGAGGTCTTGGAGGCAGGGCGGTCAACCGGCGACGGTAAGAAGCAGCCATACGGTCATTTCGCGCAGAGGGCCGGTTGGCGCAGGGTCAGGCCGTCGCGCCCTTTGCCCCCGCAACGCCGAGGTCACCAAAGGGCCCGACGTAGGAATCGCTGGCCGCCGGGGCACCCGCGGGATCCCCCAACAACGGAAACAGCAACTCCGCCACCCGATACGCCTCTTCCAGATGCGGGTAGCCCGATAAAATGAAAGTGTCGACGCCCAGCGCCGCGTACTCCTGCAGCCGCGCGGCCACCGTGGCCGGATCACCCACCAGGGCCGTGCCTGCCCCGCCGCGCACCAACCCGACCCCGGCCCACAGGTTGGGGCTGATTTCCAGGCGGTCGCGCCGGCCGCCGTGCAACTCCGCCATGCGCCGCTGGCCCACCGAATCGAACCGGGCAAAACTTTTCTGCGCCGCGGCGATGCTTTCGTCGGTCACGTAGCGGATAAGATCATCGGCGGCGGCCCACGCCTCCTTTTCGGTTTCGCGCACGATCACGTGGACCCGCAAACCAAAACGCAAAGTGCGTCCCCGTGCGGCGGCCAGGGCCTGCACTTCAGCCACCTTGGCGGCAACGTCGGCGGGCGGTTCGCCCCAGGTCAGGTAGACGTCGACGTGTTCGGACGCCACCTCGTGACCGGCGGCCGAAGAACCGCCAAACCAGAGCTCCGGGTATGGCTTTTGCACCCCGGGCCGGTAAAGGCGCGCATCGTGTACCTCCAGGTGCCGGCCGGTGTGCTCGACGGCTTCGCCGGCCAGTACCCGGCGGAAGATGGATAGAAATTCAGCCGTCAGCGCGTAACGTTCCTCGTGCTTGAGCAGCAAGCCGTCACCGGCCAGTTCAACCGGGTCTCCGCCCGTGACAACGTTCAAGAGCAGCCGCCCGCCGGAATAACGATCAAAGGTGGCGACCATGCGCGCGGTCAGCGTCGGCGACATCAATCCCGGCCGGATGGCCACCAGGAAGCGCATCTGCCGGGTGAGCGGGATGAGGGACGCCGCAACGATCCAGGGGTCGTCGCAAGTTCGCCCGGTAGGCAGCAGCGCGCCGTAGTAGCCCAGTTCGTCGACAGCCTGGGCAATCTGGCGCACGTAACCGAGGTCGGATTCACGAGCGCCGCGGGCCGATGCCAGGTAACGCCCGTCGCCAAACGTAGGGATGAACCATAAAAGTTTCATCGCGGGTTGGAAGAGGCCGTACCGGAGGGCGCCGCTACAACGGCATCGGCCACCCGGACCGGTTTGGGAATCAGTTTCAGCGAAAAAAACAGGTCGGCAATCGCTTGCTGGTCGGCCACGACTCCGGCATCGACTGGCCGGAAGCCCCATGGCTCCCGCTGGATGATGGTTTCCAGGACCGGCGCGTCCATGCCCACTTCCTTCGCGAGATAGGCGGCCACTTCGGACGGCTTGTCCGCGACCCATTGGCCGGCGCCGTTCACCGCAGCCGCCAAGGCCGGCAAAAAGTCCGGATTTTTCTCGATGAACCCTCGGGTCGAGAGGAAAAATTCCCGGTTCGGGGCCAGGTCTTTGCCGGTCGTGAGAACTTTGGCCCCAGTGGCCCGCTCTGCGGCGGTCAAAAACGGCTCCCAAATCGCCCAGGCGTCGACGCGGCCGCTTTCGAAGGCCGCCCGGGCTTCAGGCGGGGGCAAAAATGCGGGCTGCACGTCCGTATACCGCAGTCCGGCCCGTTCCAAGGCTTTGACCAGAAAATAGTGAACGTTGGATCCCTTGTTGAGCACCACCCTTTTACCTTTGAGTGCAGCCACCGAGTTGATGGCGGACGATTTGGGCACGATCAGCGCCTCACCTTCCGGAAAGGGCGGCTGATTGCCAAGGTAAACCAGGGCAGGGTTGGCTGCTTGAGCAAAGATGGGTGGAGCTTCGCCGGTATTGCCCACCTCGATGCTGCCGGCATTAAGGGCCTCAAGCAGTTGCGGGCCGGCTGAAAAAAGCAGCCACTGGATCTTTTTGCCGCTTTGGCTCAAGGCGCGGTCGAGGTCTCCATGGGCCCGTACGACGTTGAAGGTGCCGTACTTTTGATAGCCGATGCGGATAACGGCCGGATCGTTCGCAACGGCGCTTCCGGCCACGATCAGAATTAAAAACAGGGCCACGGCGCCACAGACTCCGGGCAGGCGTGCATTCCGGATAGAAAACGGCTTCACGGTTTTATCGCCCGCCGGCTCAACCCCAAGGGCCGGGCCGGAGCGCGCGAGGGCACGGGATCGGCAGGACGCAGGCATAGTCAAATCATGGTGAATTCCGCAAATACTCTACTGCTCGAGTCGGGTTTTCAAGGGTAAAAAGCTATTGTCGACCGGCTTTTAGGTTTTTACGGCGCCGATCAACGGCTTGGCGGCCCGTGCGAATCTCAGGCGTCACCCTCCGTTCAGCATGTCTGCTGCTGTAAGCCTTTCAGCTTTACCCGTATTTCCGGCGGGGGCGTGATCCCCCCTCGGGGACATAGGCGCTTTCCTGGTTTTCCTGGCGCTGTCGTCCGAGAAGCTTGAGGGTAACGCCGAGGCTTGAAACTTGAGATGTCACGGAAACTGCGGCCCTTTTTTCTTCCGGCCGGATGCTTGACATTCCCGATAAGGATACTAGTTAACTAGGTTTTAAGCCGGGCAGGGTTGTCCCCGAAGGGATGTCTCCCGGGCGCTACCAATCATAGATCATAGATAAGCGGAGGCTTAACGGCCATGAGTAACAGCAGCACGGCATTTTTGAGGCTTGCCGATCAGGCGTCCAGTCAAGTGATGGAAATTAGTCCTCGGGAACTTTCCCGGGCGAAACCGTTGCCCGTGATCATTGACGTGCGGGAAGCCGACGAATACGCCCAAGGGCACATTGCGGGTGCAAAAGCGCTGAGCCGCCGCGTGTTGGAACAAAAGGTAGACCAGCTGATCCCTGATTTTTCGACGCCCTTGGTGGTGTATTGCTGCCGGGGAGAGCGGGGCGCATCGGCCGCCGAAGATCTCCTCAAAATGGGTTATCAGAACGTGCGCTCGCTTAAGGGCGGACTGCAGAACTGGCTGGAATCGGGTGGGACCGTCGAGATCTCCAACGGGTTTCAGAGCACTCGCCGGGTACGGGCTTGGTGGCCGGTGCGGATACGTTGGAAGTGGGCTTCGATCCCTCGCTTATCGCGCTGGGCGACATCGTGCAGGCTCGGGCGACAATTCTGACGGTCCATGGCCTGACTTGACGGAAGCGTTGCCGGTGAAACCATCTCCGTTTCTAAACATTGTTCTTCCGCCGGCTTTTCCGGCTCTGCGTGCGGGACGTGGCGCCGGGCACCGTCGCGGATGTGGTTGTCGCCCTGGCGAATTCAGACCCGCATGGCGCGCCTTTTTTTCCGTTGTTAGTCTAGTAAACCAGTAGGTTAAGTCAGTCGGTTGCGGGTCGTTCCGGGTTTAATCGGAACGTCAGGCGCGTGCGGGTCACCTGGTGGATGCGGCCGGTCGCCGCTCCCATCAGGCGAGACCCTGCGCGGCTGTTCCACGCAGCCCCGTCGCGAGTTCAAACAAGTCATGAAACGTTTCCTAATATCGGCTGCGGCAATCCTGCCGTTCTATTTCGTAAACCCTGCGCACGCGCAGGACTCGGGGGTGGGCGTCACCGTCCAGCCGCCAAGTATCACGGTCATCCTTCAGAACGGCCAAAGGCTGGCCGACGGGTTGATTTTTGTTGCGCCCAAAGCTGCGGGCCTCGCCGGCGGCACGGCGCCGGGTCCTCAGGGGCCCGAGATCGTGGACAACCAGGGCCGTCCCGTCTGGTTCCTACCCATCACCAACGGCCAGGCAGCAGCCGATTTCCGTGTCCAACGCTACCGTGGTCAACCGGTACTCACCTGGGCCCAGCAAGCGGGCTTTGGCGGGCTCGCCCAGGGCGAGTCGGCCGACTACATCCTTGATCGTTCCTACCGCGTGGTGGCAACTGTGCACGCCGGCAACGGGCTTGACGCCGATGCCCACGAATTCTTGCTCACACCCCAAGACACCGCCCTCATCACGATCTACAACACCGTGCAGCGAGATTTATCCTCCGTCGGCGGTGCCGGCAACGGCCAGGTCATCGATGGGGTCGTCCAGGAGATTGACGTCGCGACCGGAAACGTGCTCTTTGAATGGCACAGCCTTGATCACATCGGGCTCGATGAAAGCTACCAGCCGTTGCCTTCCCCGGCAACCGCGCCCTGGGACTTCTTCCACATCAACGCGGTCAGCCCCGATAAGGACGGGAACCTGCTCCTCTCCGCGCGGCACACGTCGACAATCTACAAAGTTGACCGGCGTACCGGCCGCGTGATCTGGCGGCTCGGCGGCAAAAAGAGCGACTTTGATCTCGGCCCGGGCGTACGGTTCTGGTATCAGCATAACCCCATCATAGCCGGGCCTGACACGGTTCGGATCTTCGACAACGAGTCGAACGGTACGCCGGTCCTGCCGTATTCGCGCGTCATCTGGGTGCGGCGTAACCCGTTTTTGAAAACGGCGACCCTCATCCGCTCGCTGCAACACCCACAAGGGTTGTCCGCGCCGTCGCAAGGCGGCTCGCAAGCGCTGGAGAACGGCGATACCTTTGTCGGCTGGGGCGCAGTCGGGCGTTTCTCGGAGTTCGATCCTAATGGCCAGCTGATCTTCGATGCAAGCGTGCCAAGCGGCTACGACACCTACCGGGCATATCGCTTCGTCTGGCACGCCGAACCGTGCACGGACCCGGTGGCAACGGCGCAGGTACAGAGTAACGGCTCGACGATCGTGCATGCGATCTGGAACGGGGCGACCGAGGTCGCGCGTTGGGACGTCGTCAACGGCTCCGGCCAAGAGGGTGAGGGACATCACCGGCGGGTGGTTGCCTCCGTGGCTTGGAACGGGCTCGACACGACGATTCCCGTCGATGAATCCCTGACGTCGGTCCTGGTTATCGCGAGGGACCGTGCCGGGCGCGAAATCGGCCGGTCACCATTGGCGGCGGTCAGCCGGTGACCTGGTGATCCGGCAGGTCTGACGGCAGCGCCCCCGATTTATCCCGCTGGGCGCTTTGGGCCGAAAGGCGGACCTGTCCCCATTGGAGGGTCTGTCCCCGTTGCGAGGGTCTGTCCCCATTGTGAGGACCTGTCCCCGTTGCGGGGGTCTGTCCCCGTTGCGAGGGTCTGTCCCCATTGTGAGGGTCTGTCCCCATTGCGAGGGTCTGCCCCATTGCGATCCTCCGAACGGACCGTGAGCGGTGAACGGCATACGTTTCACCTCAGGCGCGGACTCGGATAAGGCCTGATTCGCCCTGATGCCGGGCCAGCGCCTGGTGGCCTTTTCCTAATTGGTGCCCAGATAACCCAACCGGGTTTCAAGAGTTTCTGAGCCGGACGAAGTTCGCCGGCATGGGCAGGGCAAAGCTAAGGCTGGTCACGGTTTGCGACCTTCAACCAGGGCAACGGATCCGGTTCCACAACGGCCTGCGGGTCACCAACCCGAAGGTGTATGAGGTGGTGCGGTTTCGGCCGCTGGGCAGCCTCGAGCGCGGCTACCTGGAACTTAAAGATCCGCAAACCGACCGCTTGGAACGGGCACCCGACCTGCTTCACGGCCGATTCCGGGTGGAACTGGTTTCATAAGGCCTTGCCGGAGAACGAGCCTGTCCCTGTCTCGAATTTTCTGACGGATGTAAACCTTGGGTAGAACTTAATCGTGAACAGGACCGCTAACCTTCGGGCACAACGATCACGTCAACGCCTGCGGAGCTCAGCGCCTCCTTAAGGTCGGCCGGGGGCTCCTCGTCGGTCACCAGGACCTGGATGCGGTCCAGCGGGGCGATATGGGCAAACGCCCGTTCACCTAATTTGGTGGCATCCGCCAAAACGATCGTCCTACGCGCGGCGGCCATCATGGCCGCGATCATCATGGCTTCTTCGAGCACCGTCGTGGTGAGCCCCTCGCGGACCGTGATGCCTCCCACGCCGATGACGGCCGAGTCAACCGTAATGCTTACCCCCGCCATCAGAACCGGACCTACGGTGACTAATGCATCCCCTTTGTACTGTCCCCCAAGAAGGTAAATGTCACGAACGCATTCGGCCGGTACCACGCCGGGCACGCTGAGGTTATTCGTGACGATCGTCAGGTTGCGGCGGTTCAATTCTGCCGCAAACAACCTCGTCGTGGACCCCCCATTTATCAGCAGGGTTTCGCCGTCTTTGATCAGCGTGCTCGCTGCTTTTGCGATGCGTTTTTTTGCGGTAACCTGGCGCCCAACGCGCTGATTGAAGGTCGAGTCGCGATGAACAAGGTTTTCGAACGCCACCGCGCCGCCGTGCGTCCGCTCAAGTAACCCTTGGGCCGCCAAGTGGTCAAGGTCGCGACGGATGGTGTCGCCCGAAACCTCGAAACGCTCGGCCAGTTCATTCACGCTCATCGGTCCACGGGCACGCAGGAGGCGCAAAACCTCGATTTGGCGTTTGGCCGGCAAGGTACCGTCGCGGCTGGAAAGGTCGAAGGCATCCATTGAGAGTTCAGCTCGGTAACCGCCAAATTATGCGGAATTAATCGAAAAACAATCCTTGACGATGCGGATCTTCGCGATAGCAGTGCAAATATATGCAAGAATCGGAACCCCCAGACCGCAATTTTCAGCAGGATGGCGCCGGCCTCTGCAGTCCGCAACCCGGTGAATATTCCTCCGCCGCAATCGTTTCGGGCGATAGTCATCAAGCGCCGGGTATTGCCAGGCGAAATTTCCTTAAGCGGGCCGGCCTGGCCCTCGCCGGCGCCACGGTGGCTTCCTCGCTGTTACCTGCCCGGCGCGCACGGGCGGCAGGGGGCAACCCGACCGAAATTACGTTTGCGAGCGCCAAGTTTTACGGAAAACAAACCATTGCGGAGGTCGTCGAGGCCTACAATGCCGCGCAAAGCAAGGTCCACGTGACCTACAAGGAGCTTCCGCCCCCGAGCTCTTCAACGGAAGTGCACCAAGGGCTCGTGCAGCAGCTGGCCCGCCGGAACGGTACCCCGGACGTTTTCACGCAGGATATTATCTGGATCGCGGAATTTGCGGCGGCCAAATGGGCCCTGCCCTTGGACGAATATTTCGGCACTGAGGTAACGAAGGACTACTTCCCGGGGATCATTCAGGGCTGCACCTGGCAGGGCAAGCTCACGGCCCTTCCCTGGTTCGTCGATTCGGGGATGTTGTATTACCGCAAAGACCTTCTCGAGGGACCCGGCGCCAAGGTTCCCGAGAGTTGGGATGAGCTCATCGACAGCTCAAAAAAGCTGATGGGCGCGGGTAAGGCGAAATTCGGTTTTCTTTGGCAGGGTAAACAGGCCGAAGTGCTGGTTTGCGACTTGGTGTCGTTCATCGGCTCAAACGGGGGCTCGATCCTTCAGCCCGACGGCACCACGGTGGCCATTGCCGATGAGCCTGCAATTGAGGCGGTGCAAATGATGCACGACTTTATCCGGAAGTATCAGATCACCCCGGAAGACGTCCTGAGTTGGGACGAAGAACCGTCCCGGCGGCCGTTTACCTCCGGCGAGGCGGCGTTTTTGCGTAATTGGTCCTACGTCTGGAAGGTTGCGCAAACCCCTGCAGATTCGAGCGTAGTCGACAAGGTGGGGGTCTCGCCGTTGCCGCATTTTCCGAATAAACAGAGCGCGGCATGCCTCGGCGGTTACCAGTACGGCGTTAACGCGTCCACCAAGAATCGTGAAGCGGCGGTCGATTTCGTGCGCTGGATGTCCTCGCCGGAGACGCAACTGCGCTTCGCTACCCAGCTCGGGCTTTGCCCCACGCGCGCTGCGGTCTTCGAACATCCCCAAATCGCGCAGGAACAACCCTTCATGCAGCCGCTCAAGTCGGTGTTTGTCGGGGCGATCCCGCGACCGGTTACGCCGAAGTACCCGCAGGTCACGCTGATTCTGCAATCTGAAGTATCCCGGGCCCTGGCCGGCGGGAACGTCAAGGCGGCCCTGCAGAGTGCCAAGGAAAAAATCCAAAACATCGTGAAAGCTTAATAAGGGTGGGGTTGTGGCGATCATGGAAGTTCAGGGCCGGCCTCTCCTGCTCGGCACGAAGAAGGTCCGGGTTGGAGGCTGGCACCCGGGGCCGCTGCTCCTGTTGGCACCGGCGCTTGTCTCAATCGGAGCGGTTTCGGTCTACCCGGTGCTGCTCGGCCTTTGGCTCTCGTTTCGCGACACCACGCTGGCCTCGCCAACTGACGCGTTCATCGGGTTAGCCAATTACCGGCAGCTCCTGGCGGACGGGCAATTTTGGAATGCCTGGACGCATACCCTCGAGTTCACGGCCGCTTCGACGCTGCTGGAAACTGCGCTGGGCTTGATGATCGCCCTGGTGCTTTCTGAATCGTTTCGGGGCCGCGGCATCGTCCGCGCGGCGATGCTGGTCCCCTGGGCCATTCCCACCGTTGTCACGTCGAAGATGTTCGGCTGGTTATTCGACGGCCAAAACGGGGTCGTGAATTACCTGCTTCGAACCGTGGGGTTGATTCAGCACAACGTCGACTGGTATGGCTCCACCAGTTCGGCCCTTTGGACCATCGTGGTGGCTGATGTTTGGAAGACCACCCCCTTTATGGGGTTGCTCCTTCTGGCCGGCCTTCAAACGATCCCGCATTCCCTGACCGAAGCGTCCATCATCGATGGGGCGAATCCCTGGCAGCAGTTCTGGCATGTGAGACTTCCGTTACTGGCCCCGACCCTGTTGATCGCGGCCATGTTCCGGGCGCTCGACGCATTTCGCATCTTCGACCTGGTCTACGTCTTGACGGGCGGCGGGCCGGCGGATTCGACCGAGGTGCTCTCCACCCTCACGTACAAAAACCTCTTTTCGGCGCTTCAGTTCGGCTACGGGTCCGCCTTGTCGACCTTGATGTTCATCACTGAGATCGGCATCGCTGTCATTTTCGGCGCAGTCCTGCGCCGCAAGATGCGAGAGGTGGGCCAATGAGGGGCGCCGGCGTCCAGTCCCAAAAGTCGCGGCGGACCGTCATCGTTCTGCCGCCCGGCCGCGTGCTCCTTTACGCCTGCGCGGCCTTCGTCGTGATCTGGTCGGTCGGCCCCTTTTTATGGCAAATGTCGACCTCGCTGCAACTGGACCGGGAGTTGGTGAGCGGCCGCCCGAAGCTGATACCTGACCCACTCACCTTCGAGCACTTCATCAACATTTTTACCGGCAAGAGTTTCCATCGCTACCTTATCAATTCTGTTGTCGTCGCGTTTAGCACCACCTTCCTCTGCCTGCTGTTTGGGTCGGTGGCGGCCTACGCCCTCGCCCGGCTCGACCTTCGCGGACGGTTCGGCTTTCTGGCGTTCATTCTGGCGGTGTCGATGTTTCCGCAGATCGCGATCGTAGCGCCCTTGTACGTGCTGATGTCTGACCTGGGCTGGCTGGATACGTATCGGGTGCTGATCGTGGTCTACCTGGCATTAGGATTACCCCTCGTTATCTGGGTGTTGTTCGGCTACTTCCGGTCGATCCCGCTCACCATCGACGAAGCCGCCCGCATCGATGGAGCCAAGCCATTACGAATCTTTTTCCAGATTATCCTGCCGATGTCCCTGCCGGCCGTGGTCACCACCGGGCTGCTCTGTTTCATCGCCGCGTGGAATGAATTCATGTTTGCCCTCGCGTTCACCTCGGATATCAACCACCAAACGGTGCCGGTGGGCATCGCCAACTTTACCGGCCTTCATTACGTGCCATGGGGCGACATTGCGGCCGCCTCCGTGGTGGTAACGCTTCCGTTGGTGCTGTTGGTTCTGGCCTTCGAGCGGCACATCATCAGCGGCCTGACCGGAGGCGCCGTCAAGGAGTGAACGCGATGGATTGGCGCAAACGGTATCATGACCTGCTGGACCGCCTGCCGATCCACGTCCGGGATGCGCGGCCGGTCCTTTGCGGCTTATCGACTTTCGTGGATGGCTACGTGCGTCTGCATGAGGCGCAGCCGCTGCTAGAAGCGGTGGACGGCACGCCGGAAGCTGCGTTGGCCGGGGAACTGTTCAAGCGGGCAGCCGCCGGCATCGGCGGCGAGTTCCACCTGGACTGGCCGCAAGGCGGTGACTGGGTGGAAAAACACCTCAAGGTGACAAGTTGGGGTTTGGGAGGCACCGGGGCGCAAGCCGCTCAGACGCTCGCCCTCTTGGGGGCGCCCGCCCTGATCAGTTTGCAAGACCGTAGCGAGCGGCAGTTGTCGGTGATTCATCCCGACGTTCAGGTCGCGACCCCTGGCGGGGTGATCCGGCGCGCGGAACTTCAGGCAGTCCCGGGAGACAAACCGGCCCATTACATTTTTGAATTCACGGCGGGCGTGAGGTTTGGATCCGCCACGCCGCTGCGCTCAAGCCGCACGATTGTGCGCTTCGGGAACGAGCGGTTGGACGACGACCCGGATTTCTATCGGGAAAGCGTCGCAGCGGCGGCGCGTGCGGGGGCCGGCATCCTCTCCGGCTTCAACGAGCTGGCAGAGAACGAGCTCAAGGGGGCGCTCGAGCAGACAGTGGCGCTGGTCCAAAACTGGAGGCGTCGCGGCGTTCACCTGGTTCATCTGGAACTCGGCGATTGCGCGAGCGCGCGGAGCAGGGACGTGATCCTGGAAACGCTGGCGGGCGTGATCACCTCTTTAGGCATGAGTCAGGCAGAGCTCCGCGGCTTTCGCGCCGAGCCGGGCGATATCGTCGATCAAGCCTGCCAACTCAGCAAAGCCTTCGATCTGCCACGGCTCTGCATCCACGCCGACGCTTGGGCTTTGACCTTGACCAAAGGCGAACCGAGCCGCGAGCTGGAGGCGCTCCTGTGCGGGTGCCTGCTCGCCGCCAGCCGGGCCGAAAAGGGCCGCCCGTGCCGGCCGTCCGGCCTGCCTGGCCAAGCGGAGTTTCATGAACCGCCGTACGGTCCCGTGAGCGAACGCGGTGGCCGATCCGTTGTGTGTTGCGCGACCCCTTACCTGCAACGACCGGCCGCGACGATCGGTTTGGGCGACACCTTTCTGGCCGGAACCCTGCTGGTTCTCGGCCAGTCAGGGACGGCCTAACCAAGGGCGCGCGCCACTCACTGACTCACCTTTGCCTATCGGTAACCAAATCATTTATGAGTACCCAACCAAACGCCATTGACCCCGGAAAAATGCGCAGTTTCCAACGGGTGACCACCCCAGATGGCTTCTTCCTCATCTGCGCGCTGGATCACCTGTCGGATTTCCAGGACCTGCTCGATCCCGACCCTAAGACCGTGGATTACCAAAGGACAGGGGAGGCGAAGGCCGGCTTGATCCGCGCGTTAGCCCCGGAATGCAGCGCCTTTCTGTTGGACGCCCGGTTTGGGCTGGCGCACGCCGTTGCTTCGCGCGCGCTGCCCGGCCCGGTGGGGCTCATGGCGAGCATCGAAGACGAAGATTACAAACCGTCGACGGTTACGCGCAAAACCCGGTTCCGCGAGCATTGGGGCCTCAGACAGATGAAGCTTCTGGGCGTCGATGTGTGCAAGCTGCTCTGGTTTTACCGGCCCGACAGCGACGTGGCCGAGCACCAGCGCGACGTGATTCGCACGCTGGTGCGCGAGTGCGCGGAGCTCTCGCTGCCGCTGGTCGTCGAACCGATCTGGTACCCCCTGGAGGGAGAAGACCCAAAAAGCGAGGCATGGAAACGGCGCCGCGTTCAGGGCATTGTGGAAGGAGCGCACGAGGTCGGCGCTTTAGGGGTCGACATGCTTAAGGTGGAGTTCCCGGGCTACGTCGAAACCGAAGCAGGTAAAGCCAGCGCGCTGGAGGCGTGCCGGCGATTAAGCGAGGGGTTGAACGTACCGTGGGTCATCCTTTCGGCTGGGGTCGGCTATGAGCATTTCAAGACCCAGGTAGAAATTGCGTGCCGGGCGGGCGCCTCGGGTTTCCTGGCGGGCCGATCCATCTGGCGGGACGCCGCGGCCACCCATAACCCGAACCAGCGAGAAGCGGCTGCGAAAGAAGCGGCGCACCGTCTGGCGGAACTCGGCACCGTGACCCGCCGGCACGGCAAGCCGTTCACCCCGAAATTGGAGGGTGAAGAGTTGGTCCGCGCCTTTCCTGAGTTTTGGTACGCAAACTGGCACCCTTATTGAGCTTTAACAAATGCGATCATCGAAAAATTCCGAGGAAAAATTAGCATGATCTTATCGATTAAGTCTCAATAGAATTCAGGGCGAATTGCGGGCCACTTTTTTGGGGCGTAGAAGACCAGATTTCTGAAAGGTTTGGATTTGTTTGCAGGCAGTTTCGAACGAGGGTTCAGCTAACGTCTTGAGAAATAACGAGCTGGGGCAACGTGGAAAGGTGTCGAACCCACAAAGGCGTAGTTTTCTTAAAGTCGGCCTTTTTCCTGATCAAAAAATCCCCTTTTATTGGGAAATTTCCTGTTTAATGGGATTTTCTTATTCGAGAAAATGCTTCACTTTAGGAAAATACCGTCTCACGAGGAATTTTACGGCCGTTTAAAAGCTGGACGGTTAGACTTTCCACCCCTGAAGTTCCGGCTTGTCGCGGGAGAAGCTGGCGACGCCAACACCCGGATCGACGCCGTTGTGCAAGCGGAGTGGGGAACTCAACGCGCCTCGTTCGCCTTAGAGTACAAAGCCGTTTTCACCCCCAAGGTGCTCCGAGAAGCCATTGCTACAGCAAAAGCGTATGTCGCTACCACGGATCTGAAGCCGCTCGTGGTCGTTCCCTTTTTGAGCGAAGAGCGCCTGAAAGAGCTTGAGCAGGAAGCCGTCAGCGGCATCGACCTGTGCGGTAACGGGTTCGTGGTGGTGCCTCACCAATTTGCCGTTTACCGGTCCGGCGCACCCAACCGTTTCCCCAGTTCAGCACCGATCAAGAACATTTACCAAAAGAACAGCTCCATCGTTTGCCGCGTCTTCCTCGCCAAACCGCGCTATGGGGCTGTCACAGCCATCCTGACCGAAATTGAACGCAGAAGCTCCCCGAAGCAACCCACGATCGGCTTAGCCACCGTATCAAAGGTGCTAAAAGGCTTAGAGGACGATCTCATCGTGAGCCGCCCGGATAGGGAGATTTTGCTCGTCCAGCCGGATAAGCTGCTGGAGAAACTCGCCGCCAATTTCATCGAGGCTAAACAGTGGCCTTCGTTTCGAGCGAAGGTACACGCTGAGGGCGACTTGCTCCTTTCGCTCCTGCTTCGATCCTCCGGCGAACTGAACGTGCCGATTGCGGCCACGGGGAAGGCCTCAGTATCGCAATATGCTGTGATGCAGCGTGGCCCCGTCTTGTCAACGTATTGCCCCGCGCCGGAAGCATTGTTGGAGCGGCTTAGCGCAAATCCTACCGACCGTTTTCCCAACCTTGAGCTTATCCAAACGAACGAACCGTTCCTGTATTTCGACGCACGAACCGAGCAGGGATTTCCCTGGGCCTCACCCATCCAGGTCTACTTGGAATTGATGGCCGGTGACAAACGCGACCGCGAGACGGCCGAGCAAGTCCGCGATTTTATTCTCAATGCCCTGCGAGCTCAAGGTTAATGAACGGACTACAAAGCCTTAGTGATGCGCTCTGTGACCTCCTCAACCGGGTTGAGGGCACCGACGTGCAGCTGATCATCGGCGGTGGCTTTGGCATCTACCTCAAAGCGAGGCACGTCGGCCAAGATGTACGGACACTGATTGATCGCGAGTTTTGGCCCGAGGCGCGTTCCACGAACGACCTTGATCTGTTCCTGCGGCCGGAACTGCTCATTGCTTCCGATAAACTTAAACCGCTGGCCCGAGCCATCGAAAGCTTGGGTTATCGACCGGTACCCGGAGCCGAAAAATACCAGTTCATCAAGCCTAGCTTGCAGGGAACTCAGGCTGGGAGCCTCAAAATCGACCTCTTAACGGGAGCTAGGTCGTCCTTTACCGGATGGGGGTTACGGGTGGACGAACGACGGGTGAGGCCACGTCCTTCTGTCGGCCTCCACGCGCACCCCGTCGAGGAAGCACCGACCCTGGACAGAAAGCTGGTGGCGACCACCGTCTCAGGTCGCCTCAGTTCAGGCGAGCGGTGGGAAGGCGAGGTGTTCCTGCCGCACCCCTTCACGTTCGCCACGATGAAACTCTTCGCTTTCCGGGATCGACGCGATGACCCTTCCAAAGACAAGGGAAGCTATCACGCGCTGGATCTCTATTCGGTTTTGGCCGCAATAACCGAAGAGGAGTGGCGCGGGGGTTTGGCTTTACAGAACGAATTTCAGCGCCACCCACTCGTGATCGAAGCGGGAAAGCTGGTGCGGTCGTATTTCGTTTTACCGAATGATCTCGGGATGATCCGTTTGCGGGAAAGCGGCTACTTTCATGAGGACTTTAAGCTCGACGAGTTCGCCTCAGCCTTGGGGCAGCTCTTTGCCGGGTAAGCCGGACGGGCGGGTTCACTCATCGTTTAGCTAAGCGGGTGCATCCCTGCGGGTTCAGCTGCAGCCGGGCCTCCCAAAGAGTTGGTCCGCGCCTTTCCTGAGTTTTGGTACGCAACCTGGCACCCTTAG